>JBMCDV010000232.1:0-3204 GCA_048618255.1 Natronomonas sp.
GGTCGAGGCCGAGCCGGTTGCAGCGCTCGCCCAACTCGGCGACGGCGTCGAAATCGTCCAACGCGAGGCCGGCGCCGAGCGTCATGGCGGTCGCACCCCGGGGCACCGAGTCACCGGCATCCGTCTCGATACGAAAGCCGCCCGGAATCGGGCCGTCGTGCTCTCGCTCGGTCGCGCGTGCCCGGACGGCGCCGACGCCGACGCTACTGGCGCCGTCGAATCCGCGCTCGGTCCACCCTCGTGCAGCGAGCACTCCGGTTTCGTCGGCGAACTCCACCGTCTCGACGGTACCGGATGCGGCTTGCCACTTGCCGGTGTCGTCGCGCCGATACCGCTCGGCGTAGCGCCGACGAAGCTCCGGGAACCCCTCCCGGGGGTCACCCCGGGCGACGACCGCCTTCAGCGATTTCGAACCCATCACCGCGCCGGCACCGCCACGTCCGGCGTGGTGTTCGGCGCCGTCGGAGGCTATCGTCGCGTACGCCACCTCGGCCTCTCCGGCCGGGCCGATACACGCCACCGCGCCGTCGTGGGCGTCGGCCGTCTCGGCGGCGTCGAAGCCCGCGGTGTCGGCCGTCTCGATGCGCGCGTCGCCATCCTCGACGACGAGTCGGACGAACTCGTCGGCCGCGCCGGTCACGAGAACGCCGAGGTGGTCATCCAGCGCACCGGCGAGCGTCGTCGGGAACGAGCCACCGGCGTAGGAGTCGAGGAACGTCCCCGTCAGCGGCGATTTCGTCACCGCGGCATAGCGGTCCTCACCGGGGAGGAGCCCCGAAACCGGGCCAAGCATGAACAGCAAGGCGTTTTCGGGCCCCAATGGGTCCACGCCCGGAGACAGTTCCTCGTAGAGATACCGCGCTCCCAATCCCTTCCCGCCGACGTACTTCCGTCGCCACACCTCCGGAACGCGTTCGCTCTCGACGGTGCCCGAAGAGAGGTCCACACGCAACAGCCGATTCGGGGCCTGGCGTGCCATCTGTTAGCACGTAGAAGGAGATGAGGTTAAGCTTTCCGCCGATTCTGCCCCTGAAGACCCACCGTCGGCGTCCGCCCGTCGGCAGTCATCGGCGACACGGCTGGTGGTGGACCGAATCGGTCGGAAGAAACGAAAACGCGGAACGTCGGCGATGACGACGTTACTCGTACAGCCAGGCTTCGTCGTTGCGCTCGTAATCGATGAGTTCCTCGTCGTCGAAGAACAGCTCGATTTCGCGCTCGGCGGAGCCGGGTTCGGTGTCGGAACCGTGGATGACGTTCCGACCGAGGTCGATGCCGTAGTCGCCGCGGATGCTCCCCGGCGGCGATTCGGCGGGGTCGGTCTCACCCATCATGTTCCGCACCTGGGCGACCGCGTCCTGTCCCTCCCACACCATCGCGAAGACGGGACCGGAGGTGATGAACTCGACGAGCCCCTCGAAGAACGGCTCCTCGGAGAGGTCCGCGTAGTGTTCGCGGGCGTGGTCGTCGTCCAGTTGCATGAACTTGCCCGCGACCATCTTCAGCCCGCGGTCCTCGAATCGGGAGACGATTTCGCCGATGAGCCCGCGGTGGACGCCGTCGGGCTTGACCATGACGAACGTGCGCTCGTGGTCGCTCATCTACGCTTCAGCCTCCTCTTCGTCGGCTTCTTCTTCGTCACCGGAGGCGTCCTCGGCCTCTTCAGCCCCTTCGGTCTCTTCGGCCCCTTCGGTCTCTTCGGCCTCGTCGGCCTCGTCAGTTTCCGCCGACTCCTCGTCGGCTGCCGATTCGCTCTCGGCGGCTTCGAGGTCGGGGGTCGTTGCCTCGGCGGCCTCTTCGGGTTCCGCGTCCGGTTCGGCCTCGGGTTCGGCCTCCGCCCGTTGTCCCTCCGCGCGTGCCGTCTCGGTCCACTCGAGGTCTCGCGGCTCGCGGCCGAGATCGGCGTTCTTCTCGCACTTTCCGGAACAGTAGTGCGTGACCGAACCGTCGACGCGGACGAACATCGTTCCCGAGCCGGGTTCGATGTCCGCACCGCAGTAGTCACATTCTCGGGTCTGTGGCATTGGTTACTGGCCTCCGATGGAGTCGGCTTCGCGAGCCGTCTCGCGAAGCTGTAGGATGTCGCCGACACGCACCGGTCCGAGGACGTTCCGAGCGATGATTCGGCCCTGGTTTTCGCCCTCCTGAATCCGGCACTTGACTTGCATGGCTTCACCGTGCATGCCGGTCTTGCCGACGACTTCGATTACTTCGGCAGGGGTCGCGCCGTCCCCTTCGTTTTCAGCACTCATCTTCGGTCACCTACCGAAGTTCCTCGACTTTCTCGGCGATGTCTTCGACGTCACCTTCGGCGTCGCCGGCATCGACGATGGCGGCAGCCGCGCTGCCGACCTCCAGACCCGCGGCGTGGCCGACATCGTCCTGCGTGCCGACGAAGACGTAGGGAATCTCCTTCTCCGCGGAGAGTTCGGGGAGGTGCATGACGACCTCCTCGGGGCTGACGTCCTCGGCGACGAAGACGAGCTTTGCGTTCCCGCGCTCGACTGCCTTGGTGGTCTCGTTCGTTCCTTTCTTTACCGAACCTGTGTCCCGGGCAACCTCGAGGGCCTCGAGGGCGTCCTCTTCGAGGTCAGCCGGCACGTCGAAATCTACGTACACTGACATTGTTTGTATTGGCTCCTCCCACGCGCGGGCTCGCGCTCCCCCGCCGTCGAACGCGTCCCGAATCGGGACGCGGTTCTCGCACCCTCGACGGGCGCGCTTGTCCTTGTCCGGCTAGGAGCATCACAACCCCGCGTAGGCTGTACACTCCCGTACTGCATCACCGCATAAAAGCGCTTATGAACTGGCTCGGGCGTGCGAACCGGGCGCAGGCCGTCTCAGTCTACCGTTCGTCGGACCGTCAACGGCACGTCACCGCTGGACGCGACACCGAGTGATGAGCGACCAGCGCTCTGCGGGTGGGCACTCGGCTACGCCGCGGTCGGCGCCGCCTCGCTTCCGGTTCCATTGTACGCGCTCACGCTCGGAGGTAGAGCCCCCGTCGTCGAGTCGGCGATGAATTAATTCGGTCGAGGAATCTACCGTTCGACGTCGACGATGTAATCGGTCGCAATCCAGCCGTCGTTGTTTTCCGGTTCGGTGAAAACCGTCCGGTCGGGAGAGGTACTGTGTGCGTTGAGTCCGACCGGCGACTCCTCGTCTTCGGAGGTGACTGCCATTACAGACTCTCGTAGCCGGGGT
>JBMCDV010000233.1:0-3202 GCA_048618255.1 Natronomonas sp.
GGCGCGACGACGGCACGCCGGGCGGCGAGTACCGCGTCGTGGAGGTCAACCCGCGCGTCTCCCGGTCCTCCGCGCTCGCCTCGAAGGCGACGGGCTACCCCATCGCGCGCGTCACCGCGAAGGTCGCCCTCGGCAAGCGCCTCCACGAGATCGACAACGAGATCACCGGCGAGACCACCGCCGCGTTCGAACCCGCCATCGACTACGTCGTCACGAAGGTCCCCCGATGGCCGAAGGACAAGTTCTCCGACGTGGAGTTCGAACTCGGCCCGGCGATGAAATCCACCGGCGAGGCGATGTCTATCGGCCGAACGTTCGAGGAGTCCATGCTGAAAGCGCTGCGGTCCTCGGAGTACGACCCCGCTGTCGACTGGGGCGATGTCGGTGACGAGGAACTCGAAGAACGGTACCTCATCAGGCCGACGCCGGACCGCCCCTACGCCATCTTCGAGGCCTTCGACCGCGACTACACCGTCGAGGATATCGTCGAACTGACGGGTATCTACGAGTGGTACGTCGAGCGGTTCAAGCGTATCGCCGACGCCGCAGAGGCCGCACAAGACGGGGACTTCCAGGTTGCTGCGGATGCCGGCTTCACCAATCAGGAGGTCACCGCCATCGCCGGCGGCGAGTTCAACGACACCCACGCGTCCTGGATTCCATCCGAGGTACGGGAGGCGGAAGATGACGACGGCGAGGGCCGGCCGGTCGAAACCGACGGTGCAGGCGTAACCGTCGACGACGTCGAAGACGGGACGACCAGTCGCACCTACAAGCAGGTCGACACCTGTGCCGGCGAGTTCCGCGCGTCGACGCCGTACTACTACTCCGCGCGTGAACCACCGACGGGACAGGGCGCAAGCGAGGTGCAGGTCGACCGCGACGTCGAGTCGGTCGTGGTCGTCGGCGGCGGCCCCATCCGCATCGGACAGGGCGTCGAGTTCGACTACTGTGCGGTCCACGCCGTGCGTGCGCTCCGCGAGGAGGGCATCGACGCTCACGTCGTCAACAACAACCCGGAGACGGTGTCGACGGACTACGACACCTCCGACGGGCTGTTCTTCGAGCCGATTACGGCCGAGGAGGTCGCCGACATCGTCGAGGAGACCAACGCCGACGGCGTGATGGTCCAGTTCGGCGGTCAGACGTCCGTCAACGTCGGCGACCCACTCGAGAAGGAACTCGAACGCCGCGACCTCGACTGTGAGATTATGGGCACGTCCGTCGAGGCGATGGACCTCGCGGAGGACCGCGACCGGTTCAACGTCCTGATGGACGAACTCGGTATCAGCCAGCCGAAGGGCGGCACGGCGACCAGCGAGGCAGAGGCGCTGGAACTCGCCCACGACATCGGCTACCCCGTCCTCGTTCGCCCCTCCTACGTGCTGGGCGGCCGCGCGATGGACGTCGTCTACTCCGACGAGGAACTGAAGGGCTACATCGAGGAGGCCGTTCGCGTCGCACCCGACAAGCCCATCCTCGTCGACGAGTTCCTCGCCGACGCCGTCGAGCTGGACGTCGACGCGGTTGCGGACGGCGACGACGTGCTCATCGGCGGCATCATGGAACACGTCGAAGCCGCCGGCGTCCACTCCGGGGACTCCGCCTGTATGATTCCGCCACGCTCGCTGTCCCAGGAGACGCTCGAACGCGTCCGCGAGGTGGCACTCGACATCGCCCGCGCGCTCGACACCGTCGGTCTGCTGAACGTCCAACTCGCCGTCCGCGACGGCGAGGTGTACGTCCTGGAGGCCAACCCCCGCTCGTCCCGTACCGTTCCGTTCGTCTCGAAGGCCACGGGCGTCCCCATCGCCAAACTCGCGGCGAAGGTGATGGCCGGCCAGTCGCTGGACGAACTCCAGGCCCACGAGCAGATTCCCGAACACGTCTCGGTGAAGGAGGTCGTCCTCCCCTTCGACCGCCTGCCGGGCAGCGACCCCCGTCTCGGCCCCGAGATGAAATCTACCGGCGAGGTCATGGGAACGGCACGCTCCTTCGGCAAGGCGTACCTGAAGGCCCAGTCGTCGACCGGCAAACCGATTCCGACCGAGGGGACCGCCGTCGTCGACCTCGAAACCCTGCGCGGGATGTCCCAGAAGAACGAGGACATCTCCGACGTCCGCGAGGGCGCCGAGCGAAACTTCGAGGTGTACGAGAAGGGCGACTTCGAGGACATCGAGCAAGCAATCCGTGACGGCGAGGTGGACGTCATCTTCTCGCGGGACCGCGACGTCCTCGAAGTGGCCGTCGAGGAGAAAGTGACCTACTTCTCGACGGTGCCGAGCGCCCGCGCGGCGCTCGAGGCCATCGAGACGAAAGACGAACCGCTGGACGTGTTGGCGCTGTCGGAGCGGCCGACAGAGCGCCGCAACTGGGGCGAGTAGGCTGCTCCGTCGGTGTGTGACAGCATAACTAAATTCCGCGTTTGTGTCTTCTGAAGGCCTTTAGGTACGGCTTCCGACGGTACGGACATGCCCGTTGAGCCATCGCGGCGACGATTCCTCGCGGGGGCCGTCGCCGCAGGGACGACCGCACTCGCCGGCTGTTCGGCGTTCGGTGGCGCCCGACGGACGCTCAAGAGCCACCCCGAAGACGGCGCCGACCTCGTCGAGTTGTTCACGTGGCGTCCGGCATCCAATGCCTTCCACTACGAGGAGAGCGACGCCGAAGCGCTCGCCGAGCAGTTGCGCGAGACCGGGTCGGTCGAATCCATCGAGATTCCCCTCCTCGAGGAACGGCCGAGCGGCGAGGACGGCTATCGACCGGCCTACACCGAAACCGACGGCTCCTACCACCGGGTTCGTGTCGAGAGCGAGGCGGTGACGCTCGAACGGTGGGTCGTCTGGATGGAACCGCTCGAGGAACTGCCCGACGGCGTCGACTACACGACGACGCCGCGGGAGGGGCTCTCGGAGTTGGACGCCGAGATACTCGACGACGCCATCGCGGAGGCCCACGTGTCGCTGCTGGAAGAGCGCGACCACGAGGCCCAGCGAGCCTACCGCCGTGGAACCGTCTTCTTCGAACCGCTGGCCCCCGAGGACAGTGACCTCGTTCCCGACCCGCCATTCGAGTACGCCCTCGTCGAACCGGAGTCGGAGTTCGACCCCGACGAACTCCCGTTGCGACTCCACGTGGAGCGCGAGCGCGTCGAGACGACGCGCTACACCCACACCCTCGACCCCGTTGCTGAGGGCAGGGA
>JBMCDV010000234.1:0-3199 GCA_048618255.1 Natronomonas sp.
AGGTCATCACCGAGGACACCCTCTGGGAGGAGCGCGACGGCGAACCGCCGGAAGACGCCGTCGTCGTCAACGACCGCATCGCCGACAACATGCTCCAGCAGATTCTCACACGCACCGACCAGTACGACGTACTGGCGCTGCCGAACCTCAACGGCGACTACCTCTCGGACGCCTGTGGCGCCCAAATCGGCGGACTCGGCATCGCACCCGGTGCCAACGTCGGCGACGGCCGCGTGCTGGCCGAACCCGTCCACGGCTCGGCTCCGAAGTACGCCGGACAGGACAAGGTCAACCCCACGGCGATGATTCTCTCCGGCCGCATCATGCTGGAGTTCATGGGCTGGGACGACGCCGCAGACCTCGTTCGGGACGCCGTCGAGCAGACCATCGTCGACCGGAAGGTCACCTACGACATCGAACGGCAAATCGAAGGCGGCGAGAAACTCGCCACCAGCGAGTACGCAAACGCCGTCATCGACAACCTCGAAGACCTCGCGTAACTCGTACGGACTGTCGTAACGAGTTACCGGTCAAAGCGACAGCGACTCGTATTACTCCGCATCTTCTGTCGCCGTCTCGACCCACTGGGGAGGAGTCGGCGGTTCGTCCAGACGCTCGTAGTCGACGGTCGCCTCGATATCGACCGGCTGACCCGAAATCGCCGCCGTAATCGAGAGGTCGTAGCCGTCGACGTACAGCGGATTGGACCGAACCATCGCCTCGAGTCGACCGCTGTACAGCGTCGTGATGACCCGAACCCGTGCGGGCGTCACGTCCCAATCGGCCCGGAGGTCGGTGCCGATTGCGGACGCCCCGCCGGTCGCCTCCGAGATGGCTACCGACCCGAACGAGCCGAACAGTCGACGGATGCGAAAGCGGTCGGTCGTGCCGTCGGTCGGCGAGTCGAAGGCCCGACTCTCCGAGACGAAGTACTCCGGGTCGTCCCGTCCGTAGCGGTTGTGTGTCGTCCCGTCGTCCCACGTCTCGAAGTACGGTTCGGCGGGTTGGGTCGGATACCGCTCGGTGTCCTCGGTGTCGAAGACGAAGTGATACGCCTCCGCGTCGGCGGCCGACCGAACGCTGACTCGAAGCGTCCGAATGGGCGTGCCGTCCTCGGTGACGACCACTTCACGGGTGAAGCCGTGCGGGCCGGCCAGCAGGCTGTCGCGGTGGCTGCGAGCCAACTCGGGGGCGTCCTCGACGCCGAGCGCAGAGAGGTCCGGCGGCGGCCCGGGTTGCGGCGTCGGGCGGTCGGTCGGCACCGGGACGGCCGTCGGCGCCCCCACTGACTCGGCGTTCGAGTTGCTGGTGTTACAGCCCGCGAACAACGGTGCCGAAACCGCCGCGAGGAACCGACGCCGACCGACCGGCATCGTCACTCCGCCCAGTCGGGGTTCGGCCGCGGCGGCGCGAAGATGTCGACACCGCGAACCGTCACGTCGCCACGGTTTTCGGCGGCGTGGGGCTCGTCACTGGGGATAGTGAGCGAATCGCTGGGTCCAACGACCGTCTCGCCGCCCGGGCCGATAAACGTCAACTCACCCTCGTAGACGAAGCCGGTCTGTTCGTGGTGGTGGCCGTGTTCGGGGACGGGCGCACCCGGCTCCATTTCGAACGCCTGAATGCTCGTCTCCTCGCCCGTCGCCAGTTGTGTGAGGTGGACGGCCTCGATTGCCTCCACCGAATCCCGCTCGGAGAGTCCGACGCGTTGCATACGCTCCATTGGGCGCTGGGCGTTGATACGTTTCCGGGGTGGCGTGCTTCGCCCACTATCCACAATTGTCAAAATATTTCCTTTAGATATTCATCAAAGTCCACTTCTATACTCTATAGCTGTGTTTATAACCAGTATATTAGGATATATCCACATAGGTTTTATTTATAACTCAGCTGTGGCCTATCATAGCCATAGACGACAGGTGGCCACTCGGTACCGGATTCCGACAGTGGTACACGACGGTCGGGACCAGCCAGGTTCGGCGCTCGACCACTGCACGGATGACACCCACGAACGAACACAGGGAGACACCACATTGTCAAGGAACGATAACGGCACGCTCCGTCGGAGCATCGAGGTCGAATACTGGGTGATCGACGACGAGGGACGGCTCGTCGAACCGGGCGCACTCGTCGACGCGTCTCCGGGAGCCGAACGCGAGTTCGTCGAGCCTTTACTCGAGATCAAGACGACGCCGTGTGAGACGGCGAGGGAACTCCGTGAGGAGCTCCTCGACCGGGTCGGTGCGGTGCTTCGGCGGGCCGAGGAACTCGGTATGGGGCTCGTACCGCTATCGACCCCGATACACGCCGGGGAGCTACCGGACCACCCGAACGAGCGAACCCGGATTCAAGACCGGATCGTCGGGGACCGATTCGAGTACGTCCGACACTGTGCCGGCACACACGTTCACTTCGAGCAACACCCGGGACGGGTGGTCGACCAGTTGAACGCTCTCACCGCCATGGACCCGGCGTTGGCGCTGGTCAACTCCTCGTCACATTTCAGGGGCGCCCCACTGGCGGCGGGTGCGCGGTCGAGGCTGTACCGTCGGATGGCCTACCAAGAACTGCCCTACCAGGGGCGGCTCTGGTCGTACGTCGACAGCACCGAGGAGTGGCACCAACGGACGGAACGCCGATACGAGGAACTGCTCGAGAAAGCGGCGACGGCCGGCATCGCCGCCGAAACCGTCGAGGCCCACTTCGACCCCGAAAGCGCCGTCTGGATACCGGTGAAGCTCAGAGAGCGCTTCTCGACGGTCGAGTGGCGGACGCCGGATACGGCGCTTCCGAGCGAGGTTCTTCGGTTGGCCGACGAACTCGCGGACGTGCTTGAGGGTTTGGAGAGCCTCGATGTCGAGATAGGTGGCGAGGGACGACGCACCGACGACCGACTGCTGTTGCCCGAATTCGACGCGCTCCGGAGGTACGTCGACGACGCCATCGACGACGGCGTGACTGCTCCCGTCGACTCGTACCTCCGACGGATGGGGTTCGACGTCGACGCCTACGACCCGACGACGGAGGAACTGCCGTCTGGCCGGATTACCGAACGGGAGGCCCGACGGCTCCGACTCTCGCACTCGGAACGGCTCGAATCGGACGTTCGAACGGTCAAGAAGGTACACGGTGATTGAGTGTCAGTATATATGCGGTGAATAATGACAGAAGGGCATCACTCTTGCGTGCGGGGTGTTTC
>JBMCDV010000235.1:0-3194 GCA_048618255.1 Natronomonas sp.
GGGCAGAACGCCACGCCGAACTCGTCGGCGGCGACGCCGCTGCGTTCGGCCAACTGCGGTACGACGGCGTCGGAACACGTCCGCGGCGGCACGGTCGATTCGATGACGACGAAATCGCCGGGTTCCAGCCCCGTTGCGACGTCGTCGAGGACGGACTCGACGGCCGCGAGGTCCGGTCGGTTGTGGTCGGTCAACAGCGTCGGGACGACGACGACGTGCATCGACGCCTCGCTGGCCGCGATTTTCCCGTCCGCGACCGCCCGCAGCGAGCCCGATTCGACGGTTTCGGCGACCAACTCGTCGAGCCCCGGTTCGCCGACGACGTGACACGCCCCGTCGTTGATAGACTCGACGACCGACGAGTCGATGTCCGCGCCGACGACGTTGCCCGACACGTCCGCGAGGACGGCCGCCAACGGCAGTCCCATTTTCCCGAGCCCGTAGACGGCGACCGGGAACGCACCGTTGCGGAAGCGCTCGCCGACGTCGGCGGCGTCGGTGCCGTACACCCGTCGTGAGTCGACGGTTTCGCTCATCGAATCACGTTCCCCCGGTCGAGACGCTCCGGAAGCGGTCGGTGTTCGGCGGGCACGCCGACGGCGAGCGTTCCGGGCGGCACGTCGTCGATGACGACCGACCCGGCGGCGACGAACGACCGTTCGCCCAATGTCACGCCCGGCAGTATCGTCGCGTTCGCCCCCACGGAGACGTGTCGTTCTAGCGTCGGTCCCTCGAGGTCGTTCTCGCCGCGTATCGGATAGGGGTCGTTCGTCAACACGGCGTTCGGCCCGAGGAACACGTCGTCGGCGATTTCGGTGTGGGTCGGGACGTACACGCCGGTCTGCATGCTGACTCGGTCGCCGACGACCGTGTGACCGTCGATGACGGTGTTCGTCCCGACGGTGCAGTCGTCGCCGATGTCGGTGTGTTCACGCACGAGGACGCCGTGGCCGGTCGCCAGCCCATCGCCGACGGTCACGTCCGCGTAGATGACCGTCCCGGAACGGACGGTGCAGTCGTCGCCGAGGACGGGCGGCTCGCCGGATTGGTCTGCGGGACCGACGGTGGCGCCGGGTCGAATGTCGCAGTTCACCCCGACGGTGGCGTGTTCAGACATCGTTTCCCCCCGGATTCGGCACCCTCGGTCGTCGCTGCCGAGCGTCGGTATCGGTTTCGTTCACGCCGACACATCGCCGACTGAACGGCTTTGTTATGGTGCTACTACCGTACACTTCGGGGCTCTCGTCGGCGGGTTCGGCCCCGCCGGCCGCTCGCCCGGTTTCGGTAGTTCCTCTATAGCAATGGGCCGGGAATCCCCTCGCTCCG
This sequence comes from Natronomonas sp., assembly GCA_048618255.1. Classification (GTDB taxonomy): domain Archaea; phylum Halobacteriota; class Halobacteria; order Halobacteriales; family Haloarculaceae; genus Natronomonas. The sequence continues at coordinate 1,327 of JBMCDV010000235.1, forward strand.
GTATGCACGACGTGACTACCGATGGGGGGTCGATGCTGATTCCGACCGGGTTCGACGCGGGGAGTTACACCTGCGTTCGGTCGCTCGCTCGCCAAGACGTGGGGACGATAATCGGCTCGGAGCACGACGACGTTCCCGCGGCAGCCTCGCGGTTCTGTGATGAGTTCGTCCGGCTCCCGTCGCCGAAAGAGGACCTCATCGCCTACCGGGACGCCCTGGTCGGCGTCGCCGCCCGCCCCGAGGTTCGGACTATCGCCCCGATTCGGCCGCAGGACCCCTACGTCTTCGCGAAGTACGCCGACCATTTCGAACCGTACGTCTCGCTGGTCACGCCGCCGATGGAGACGCTTCGAACCGTCCACGACCGGGTTCGACTCATCGAAGCCGCCGAGGCGGCCGGCGTCCCCGCTCCCGAGACGCGACTGCTCTCCGACGTCGAGACGTGGGACGACGAGCTCATCATCAAATCCCGATACAACCTCCTCGTCGACGAGTACCTCCCCGAGTGGGCCCCACGCGACGTCGCGACGGTGAAGACGGTGCGACACGTCCGGCCCGACGAGACGCCGGACCCCGACGCTATCGAGGCCGAAATGAAACACGAACCCATCGTCCAGGAGTACGTCCGGTCCTCCGGGGAGTACGTCTTCGGCGCGCTGTACGACCACGGGGAGGCGGTGTCGACGTTCCAGCACCGGCAGGTTCGCGGGGACTCCTACACCGGCGGCGGCGGCGTCTACCGGGAGTCGATAGCCGACCCCGAACTCGAAGCCGTCGGGACGACGCTGTTGGACCACCTCGACTATCACGGCCTCGCCTGCATCGAGTACATGCGCGACGCCGACACCGGCGAGTACGTGCTGACCGAAATCAATCCAAGGCTGTGGCAGTCGTTGCCCTGTGCCGTCGAGGCGGGTGCGGACTTCCCGTATCACTACTGGCTGTTGGCGTCCGGTCGCGGCGAGGAAATCGAACCGGGATACGAGGTCGGCGTCGGCAGCCACCTGCTGTACGGCGAACTCGGATACCTGTTGAGCATCGTCACCGACGACTCCCCGTTCGTCGAACGGCCGTCTTTCGTCGGTACTGTGGCGGAAATAGCGATGTCGTGTTACCGGATGCCGAACTTCGACGTGCTCAAATTCGACGACCCGCGGCCGTTCCTCCGAGGGGTTCGCCACGTTCTCCAGCGGTGAGCGACGAGAACGAACCGTTCAGGAATGAGTCCGCTGGTCGGCCCACTCGACGGCGCCGCCGTGTGTGAGCGCCTCGAGAACGCGCCCCGCGACTTCGAGCGCTCGGAGCCCGTCTTCGCCGGTCACTTCCGGTGGCGTTCCCGTTCTGACGCAGTCGACGAACGACGCGAGTTCCGCCTTCAACGGTTCGCCGTTTTTGACCGTCGGGCGCTCGACGACCGTCTCGCTGCGGAACCGCAGTCCACCGTTGGCCTCGATGTACTCCGGAGTGGTCTGCCGCGTTATCGTCACGTCCTGTGAGGTGTAGTCGACGTCGACGCGGCAGTCCTCGGCGGTCAACGCCAGCGTCCGCACCTTCTTCTGTGTGATTCGACTCGCGGTGAGCGTCGCGACGCTGCCCCCCTCGAACGTCAGCATCGACGTGACGTGTTCGCCGTCGGCGGTTCCGGTCGTCCGCACGTCGACGACCGATTCGCCGAGCAGCGACAGCGCGATGTCGATGTCGTGAATCATCAGGTCCATCACCGCGCCGTCGTCGCCGGCGCGGTCGACCGGTGGCCCGAGTCGCTGGGCCTCGAGCGCCACGATGTCGAGTTCGTCGGCGAACTCCGAGACGGCCTGGACGGCGGGGTTGAATCGCTCGACGTGGCCGACCTGTAGCGTGACGCCGGC
>JBMCDV010000236.1:0-3186 GCA_048618255.1 Natronomonas sp.
GGCGTCGCGCTGTGGAACCTCCCGAAGGTGTTCCCCCAGCGCTACGAGTACTCCATCTACAAACTCCCGATGCCCGTCCTCCGAATCGTCGCCGTCGGCAACGTCGTCGTCTCGGTGGCGTTCACCGTCCTCGTCGTCTCCAGTGCGCCCTCGGCGTTCGCCGTCGTCCTCGCGTGGATGGTGCTGTCGGCCGCGCTGTACTTCTACCGCATCCGCGCCTACGACAAGAAGGGAATCGACCTCAAAGAGCGGATGGCGCTGTTGCACAAACACGAACAGGTCGGGGGGTCCGACGACTGATACGGAATATTGTAACCGGAGACCGGCGAGTGCCGACCCAGCACTGGCGCTCGCCGGTAAACGACTACAATGATCCGTATGAATCCCCGCCGACCACCAATTGAAGCATCTCGAACCCCTATCGGAAACCATGACGGAAACCGCGACGCTCGCAGGGGGCTGTTTCTGGTGTATCGAGGCCGCGCTGAAGGAACTCGACGGCGTGGAGTCGGTCGTCTCCGGCTACGCCGGCGGCCACGTCGAGGACCCCTCCTACGAGGCCGTCTGCCGGGAGGAGACCGGCCACGCCGAGGTCGTTCAAGTCGATTTCGACCCCGAAACCATCTCCTATCGGGACCTCCTGGAGGTGTTCTTCACAATCCACGACCCGACCTCGCTGAACCGACAGGGGCCGGACATCGGCACGCAGTACCGGTCGGCGGTGTTCTATCACGACGACGCACAGCGCGACACCGTCGAGTCGGTCATCGAGGACCTCCAGCCGCTGTACGACGACGACATCGTCACGGAAGTCGAACCGCTGGAGGCGTTCTATCGCGCCGAGGAGTACCACCAGGACTACTTCGAAAAGAACCCCGACAACACCTACTGCGTCGTCAACATCAACCCGAAATTGAAGAAAATACGGGAGAAACACGCGGCACTGTTGACCGATTGAAGACGACGACCGTCCCGCATCTCTTTGTACCCCGGGGGCGACACTTCGCTCATGTACGACCGGATTCTGCTCCCGACCGACGGCAGTGACGCGAGCAACCGTGCAGTCGAGGAGGCCATCGGGCTCGCCGAAGCGACGGGTGCGGAACTGCACGTCCTGTTCGTCGTCGAAGACATTCCGTATGCTCCGGAAATGATGGACGACGAGGTCGAATCACGGATTCGGAAAATCGGCGAGGATGCCCTCGAAGGGATTCGCGCCCGCGCCGACGAGGCCGGTGTCGAGGTCGTCACCGACCTCGAAGAGGGGGCGCCGCACACCGCCATCCTGTCCTACGCCGAGGAGGCCGATATCGACGCCATCGTGATGGGAACCCACGGCCGAAGCGGGCTGGACCGCTACCTGCTCGGAAGCGTCACCGAACGCATCGTCCGCACTGCGGAGGTGCCGGTGTTGACCGTCCGGATGTCCTCGGAGGGGTAGTTTCAGCGCAGGCCGAAGGAGCGAAGCGAGCCGTAGGCGGCCAGCGCCGACAGCGCCACGGCACCGGCCGCAACGAGGACGAAAAGCGGTTCGGTCCGCACGCCGTACACCGCCGCCTGCAGCGCGCCGAAGCCGGACATCGCCGACAGCCACAGCAACACGAGGCCGCCCAACGCGCCGCGGACGGTGACCCATCCGTCGCCCGGCCCCTCGCTCTGGGCGTCGGCGTCGACCTCGGCGTCGTCCGTCCGGGATTCCATACCACTACGAGGGGCGTCACGCCGATAAGCCCTCTCCCCGGCCGCCGAGTACACAGAGTAAAGTCACTGGCCTCGGGGGAACGTCTATGAGCGTCGAGTTGACCCGCGACGGTTCCGTCGCGACCATCACGATATCGAACCCCGAACGGAAGAACGCCGTCGACGCCCCGGCGTCGAAGCAGATGGCCGAACACGTCCACGACGCCGCCTACGACGACTCGGTTCGCTGTGTCGTCGTCACCGGCGAGGGCGACGCCTTCTGTTCCGGCCTCGATTTGGCCGGCGATATGGGTGGTGGCAGTCCCGCCGCAGAACTGGAACACGGACTGAACGCCATCGCCGGCGGCCTGATTCGGATGGAGAAACCGACCGTCGCCAAGGTTCCCGGGCCGGCGGTGGGCGCCGGCGGGTCGATTGCGGCGGCCTGTGACTTCGTCTACGCCGCCGACGACGCCTTCTTCGAGTGGGGCTTCACCAACATCGGACTCGCTCCCGACACTGGCGCGACGTACGTCCTGCCGCGTCTCGTCGGCGTCCGGAAGGCCCTGGAGTTAGTCATCACCGGCGACCGAATCGGCGCCGAGGAGGCCGTCGAGTTGGGCGTCGCAAACGATGCGGTGCCGGCCGACGAACTCGATTCGGTCGTCGCCGAACGCGTCGAGACCCTCGCCGGCCGGCCGACGATGGCCGTCGGCGCCGCGAAGCGACTCGTCTACCGGAGTCACCAGCGCTCCCTGGAGGAGACGCTCCGGGAGGAGGCGCTGGCCCAGGAAACGATGATAGACAGCGACGACTTCGCCGAGGGCGTCGCGGCGTTCATGGAGAAGCGCGACCCGGAGTTCGAGGGACAGTAGCACCCCCTTCGGTTAGCCTCGGGGTGGTCCGTGTCGACTAATGACATAAACCCCCCCGCATTCGAGGCAGAAGGACGATTCTGCAGTAGTCGGTACGTATGGCCGTCTATGACACAGATTCGTGACGACAGCCGAGAGATGCGCATCAGCGAGGACACCGTCGGTGGTGGCTACTTCCGGCACGCCGTCTACAATCACTGGGACCCTTACGAGGACATCGAGGCGGACCTCATCGAGCAGGACCGAAAGCGGGCCATCGAGATGGACGCCACCGAGGAGGAGTTCTTCGAGACGATGCAGTACCTCGCGCTGTTCGGCGCCGGCGAGGAGGCCGTCACGGAGGACCTCGCGCCGCTGATGATTGCGCTGGATGACATCAACGACCAGATGTTCATCTCCAGTCAGATTTACGAGGAGGCCAAACACACCCAGTTCTTCGACCGCTACTGGCGGGAGGTCATCTACCCGGTCGCCGAGGAGCGCGGCTGGGAGAAGATTGCCCCGACCGACCAGCGGTTCTTCCCCGACGGCTACATCGAACTGTTCGACCGCACCGAGGAGGCCATGGAGACGCTTCTGACCGACGACACGCCCGAAAATCGCGTTCGGGCCTACTGTCACTACCACCTCG
>JBMCDV010000237.1:0-3164 GCA_048618255.1 Natronomonas sp.
CTGTGCGAAGGTCCGGCGCGCGCTGGAAGACCTCGGATTGTCCTACGAGACTCACGCCGTCGTGGGACGTCGACGAAACCGCGATGAAGTGTACGAGGTCAGCGGCCAGTACGGCGTGCCCGTGTTGGTCGACAAATCGAACGGCATCGAGGGAATGGTCGAAAGCGACGACATCGTCGCGTATCTCTATCGCGAGTACGGCGCCGACGACCAGCAACCACCCGACAGGGGGCTATTGTCGCGGGTGCTCTCGCGGCTGGGTTGATTCGCCGGCCGTCTGCGTCGAGTGCGTCGACCGGGAACGGCGGGTGTTTTTACGCTGGTCTTCGAGTAGCGTCTCGAAGGCAATCCATGGGCGAGAAATCCGGGCCACCACCGAGCGCCGACGTAGTCGACCGTCTGGAACGCGGCGACATCGAGGCGGCCAGCGCCGCTCTCGAGGAACTACGGATGGCGCCCCCCGAGGACCGAAAGGAGGCGATACGGTCGCTGCGGCGGTTCACCGAGGGCGAACCGGAGGTCTTCAAGGCGCTGTGGTCTGCGCTCGTCCCGTTTCTGACGGACGGGGAGCGAGCGGTTCGGCTCTCGACGGCCAAACTGTTCGTCACGGTCGCCCGAACGGCGCCGGAGGCGGTGTTGGGAGCCGTCGACCCACTCGCCGCCCGGCTCGCCGACGACGAGGAGTTCTACTACGTCCGAGCGCGCTCGGCGGAGGCGCTCGGCTATCTCGCGCTCGAAGCCCCGGAGGAAGCCGTCTCGCCGGCGGTCCTCGCGGACCTTCGAATCGGACTGGAGTTCGACGAACCCGAGGTGCGAGAGCAGTTGGCGAAAGCGTTGGCCCACGTCGCGCTGGCGAGTCCGGACCGACTCCGCCACCACGTGCCGACGCTCGCCGAGAACCTCGATGCCGACGGCGAGGAGATTCGCTATCACCTCGCGACGGCGCTGGTCGCGGTCGGCTGTACGGCCCCGGACGCCGTCGCCGACGCCGTCGAGGAACTCTCGGGTCGGTTGGACGACGACTCGGCGTACGTCCGCGGGCGGGCGGCCGAAGCGTTGGGACTCGTCGCTCGTGGCGACTCCACGGCGGCGATACCCGAATCGGAACTCGCCGCCGTGAGTGAAGGCGACGGCGATGGCGACGACGAATCGTTTGCAGCGGAGCGGGCCCAGTTCGCACTCGCCGGCGTGGACGGAGCGGAATCGAGCGACGGGTTCGCAGGCGAAATCGGCTCGGTGCGAGGGATTCGCGAGCACACCGACGACGTACTGGCGGCGATGACCAGAACCGACGAGGCGGCGTGTCCACAGTGTGGACTCGAATTACCGGACGGCGGCCCGCCGATGTGCCCCGACTGCGGTGCGCCCCGCTGAATACACCTCGGTTTAGGCCTGCCTAAGATTCGAAAGTGCTTTAATTCTTTAGGGTGGCCTAAACCGTATGACGAACGGTTCGTGGCATGAGGCGACACCGACGCGCAGAGACACCATCAAATACGGTACCGCGGTCGCCGCTGGCGGGCTACTGGCCGGCTGTCTCGGCGACGCCAGCCCCTCGGCGGAAGCGGGCGTCGATGACGAGACAGACGCCCACTCCGTCGAGATGGCACCGATGGGGGAGGTGACATTCGACTCGGTTCCCGAACGCTGGGCGGCCTACGACGGCGGCTACGCCGACATGGCCGTCGCCTTGGGGCAGGCGGATGGTCTGACCGGCGTCGGCGGCGCCGACCGTTATTACACCTACGTCTACGACGAACTGCCCGGCGTCTCGGTCGACCGCGAGACAATCGAGGCCTATCCCGAGGTCAGGACGAAAGAGGAGTTCTACGAACTCGACAACGACATCCACCTCTACGACCCGGGGATGTTGCGCAACTGGTTCGATTGGAGCGACGACGACGTCGAGGAGATTCGGTCGAACGTCGCGCCGTTCCTCGGGAACCTCATCTTCCGTCGCTCCGACGAGTGGCACGAGTATCGGTATTACACGCTGTACGATGCCTTCGAGAAGGTCGCAGCGGCCTTCGACGAGACGGAACGATACGAGGCGTTTGCGGAGTTCCACGATGAGTTCATCGCGTCGGTACAGAGCCGTCTGCCCGCGGCCGACGAGCGACCGAGCGTCTTTCTCACCTTCGAGGGGACGAACAAACCCGAGACGTTCTCGCCGTACCGCCTCAACGACAAGGGTACGAGCAAGAAGCAGTGGAACGACCTTGGGACCACCGACGCCCTCGCCGGCACCGACATCGACAACCTCAGCACGACCGACCGCGGCGAACTCGACTACGAGAACCTCCTCGAAATCGACCCGGAGGTCATCCTCGTCCGGGGGCACGAACGGAAATCAGCCGCGGAGTTCCGCGACACCGTCCTCGCGTACATGAAGGACCACGACGTGGCGAGTGAACTGCAGGCCGTCCAGGCGGGCCGGGTCTACCGCGGCGGCTACCTCCATCAGGGCCCGATTCACAACCTCTTCTTGACCGAGCGAGCCGCGAAACAGCTCTATCCCGAAGAGTTCGGCGACGTGACGAGCGACGAGCAACTGTTCGACCGACAGGAAGTCGCAGACATCGTCAATGGAGATATCTGATAATGAGTGACGACGAGACGATTCGACAGGTAGCACCGACGCGCAGGGACGCAATCAAGTACGGCAGTGCACTCGTTGGTAGCGGATTGGTCGCTGGATGTGTCAGCGACGGTTCGACGGGGACGCCGGACGACGAGACGCCGAACACCGATGACGGCCATTCGGTGACGATGGAACCGATGGGGACCGTCGAGTTCGATTCGGTGCCCGAGCAGTGGGTACCGTACACCGGTGACTACGCCGATATGGGCGTCGCCCTGGGACAGGCCGATGGCCTCGAAGCTATCGGTATCCGCGCCCGATTCGGCACCCACTACTACGAAGAACTGCCTGGCGTTGCCGTCGACGAGGAGGCACTCACGCAATTGTGGAACGACGGCACCGACAAGGAGGTGTTCTACGAACTCGACTCCGACGTCAACGTCGTTGACCCGAACTTCATGATTAACCGACTCGGGTTGAGTGAGGCCGATGTCGAGGAGATACGTGAGAACATCGCACCGCTGGTCGGTAACACCGGCTTCACCCGAGTGTACGACTGGCACGACGACTACCGGTATTACTC
>JBMCDV010000238.1:0-3127 GCA_048618255.1 Natronomonas sp.
AATACGAACACGGCACCAGACGCCCCGTGGAGACGTTCAGCGACCTCGCGACGGCGGCGTACTGTCCGCGAAAACTGTACTATCGCTGGCGAGACGACGACCGCGGCCCGCCCGAGAGAATCGAACGAATCCGAGCGCTCGCCACGCGCTACGAGGCTCTCTTGGACTCGACGACGGACCTCTCGACCGAACCGATAGCGACCACGCCGACGCAGTACCGCTCGAACCTCGGCAGCGCGAAGGCCCGTCTCGACTGCTGGGAGGCGCTCGCCGACCCCTCGAAGACGGACGTGTTGTTGGAGGGTAAGGACTGTCGTGGCATCGCCCACAAACTACTCGAAGACCCCGCGGTTCCGGTTGTCGTCTCGGCAGGTGAACCGCCGGAGCGCGGCGTCTGGGAACCGCAGTCGGTTCGGGCGACCGCGGCGGCGAAGGCACTGGCGTGGGTGCGGGAGGAGCCGATAGAGCGCGCCTTCGTCGAGTATCCCGCCTACGGTCGCATCCGGGAACTCCGACTCACGACGCGCCGCAAGGCCACCTACCGGCGGGCGCTTCGAACCGTCCAATCACTCGACGGGCCGCCGCCACGACTGCACGACGACTCCCGATGCGGTCCCTGCGAGTACCGCGAGCAATGCGGGGTGAAAACGCGGTCGCTGCGGTCGCGACTTCCCCTATAGACGTTCGTCCAGCCACGCCTCGATGTCGTCTGCGAGCGCTCCCCGACGGACGATTTCGCCGGCCGAAACGTCGACGACCGTACTCTCGGTGCCGGGGGTTTCGCCGCCGTCGACGACGACCGCCTGCTGGCGGATGGTGGCGTCGATTTCGTCGACGCGGCGGGCGCTCGGTTCGCCGCTCCGGTTGGCACTCGTTGCGGTTATCGGGCCGGTCCGTCGCGCGAAGGCGCGGGCGATGTCGTGGTCTGGAACCCGAATCCCGACGCGGTCCGTGCCGGCGACGAGCGCGTCGGGAACGCGGTCGTTCCGCTCCAACAGCACCGTGACGGGGCCGGGGAGGAACCGCTCACAGAACGCCATCTCACGGTCGGTCGGGTTGGTGTAGTCGACGGCGACATCGGCGTCCGGTAGCGCCATCGAGAGCGGTTTCTCCCGCGGCCGGTCTTTCGCCTCGAAGACGCGCTCGATGGCTTCGGCGTCGAGGGCGTCGGCGCCGAGGCCGTACACCGTCTCGGTCGGGTACACCACGAGGTCGCCGCGGCGAATCGCCGCGACGGCCGCTGTCAGGTCCGGGTCAGTCACAGCCGTTCGATTGCGGTCTCGATGTCGCTGTACGGCGGGAAATCCGGCCACTGGGAAGCGACCCACGCCTCCCGAACGGTTCGCTCCTCGTCGATGACGAACACGGCCGGCCGCGGTTCGGCGATGCCGTTCATCCCGTCGAGGTCGTGGCTGATTCCGTAGCTCTCGGCGACCTCGTTCTGTGGGTCAGAGAACAGTTCGTACGCCTCGACGTCCCACTCTTCGAGGAATCGGGAGTGTTCGTACGGCGTCGAAATCGAGAGGCCGACGACGCGTGCGTCGTAGTCGACCCACTCGCGGTCGCGGATTTCCTGCCAGATGTACGTCGCCGGGAAGTCGCCGTCCATCGGATAGAACACGAGAACGACCGGCCCCTCGTCGGTCAACGCCGAGAGGGAGGCGTCCTCCCAGTACTCGTCGTTGACGAGCGGCCGGGTGAAGTCTGGCGCCGTCTCGCCGGCTTTGGGGTAGTCGGCGTCGTCCAACTCGACGATGTCGAAGCCGAGGTTCATTCGGTATCACCTGCCGCGCTGGCGGTGACGTGTGCCGGGTCGACGTCGCCGTCGCCGTACGTCGTTTCGAGGTACTCGACGATGTTCGCGCTCTCGCTCATCGTGACGCCGGTCGACTCGTCGACGAGTGCCGGGACGGTTCGCGCGCCGCTGATTCGCTTGACGATGTCTCGGCGGGAGTGTCGCGCCTCAACGAACCGCGAACGGTACTCGAGACCGAGGTCGTCCAACACGCGGACGACGCGCTCACAGAACGGACACGCCTGCAGCCGGTACAGCGTAATCGCTGGTTCGGACATACCGTCACGTTGGAGAGGTCGTCGCCTAAGGGTGTCGCCCGCGGACAGAGACGACACACGACCTCGGCGTTCGCGTCCATGACAACTCTTAATCCCGCGGCCGAAGAACAACGCACGTCTAAATGGGCTCTCTCGCGCTGTCGGTCGTCACGGTCTGGTTACAGGCTGCCCCCGACGCCGGCGAACTTCCGTTCAGTGATACGACCGTCATCGCCATCGGTATCGTGGTGATACTCGGATTGGTCGCACTCTCGGCGTTCTTCTCGTCGTCGGAGATAGCGATGTTTTCGCTACCACCACATCAGGTGGACGCCCTCGTCTCCGACGGCGTCCCTGGGGCCGAGACGTTGAAACACCTCAAGGACGATCCCCATCGGTTGCTCGTCACCATCCTCGTCGGCAACAACATCGTCAACATCGCGATGTCGTCGATAGCGACGGGACTGTTGGCGACGTACTTCCTCTCACAGGGACAGGCAGTCCTCGCGTCGACCTTCGGCATCACTGCCCTCGTGTTGCTGTTCGGTGAGAGCGCGCCGAAGTCCTACGCCGTCGAACACACCGAATCGTGGGCGCTCCGCATCGCTCGGCCGCTGCAGTACGCGGAGTATCTCCTCATGCCGCTGGTGATTACCTTCGATTACCTCACTCGGCAAGTCAACCGCCTCACCGGCGGCCAGTCTTCGATCGAATCGACGTACGTGACTCGCGAGGAGATACGCGATATCATCGAGACGGGCGAACGCGCGGGCGTCCTCGAGGAGGACGAACGCGAGATGCTCCAGCGCATCTTCCGCTTTACCAACACTATTGCCAAGGAAATCATGACTCCGCGGCTGGACATGGACGCCGTCTCGAAGGACGCCAGTATAGAGGAGGCCCTCGAGAAGTGTGTCCACGCCAATCACACGCGGCTTCCGGTGTACGAAGGGAGTCTCGACAACGTCCTCGGTATCGTCCACGTCAGCGACCTCGTCCGTGATTACTCCTATGGGGAACGCCAGGACATCGAACTCGAGGACCTCATACAGGAGACGCTCCACGTCCCCGAGTC
>JBMCDV010000239.1:0-3106 GCA_048618255.1 Natronomonas sp.
CAGCGACGGTCATCGAGCGGTCGTAGCGGCCGTGGACGTAGCCGGCATAGATGGGCAATCACTTCGCTACCTCCTCGATGACGGCGATGGTGGCGAAGACCAGCGGCACGGAGACGGCGACGGGGAGGGCGAACAGCAGTGCGACGGCGAGCAACTCGGCGAGGAAAACGAATGGAACGAGCAACGCCACGACGACGAGGAGACTCCGGGGCCGCCGGATGCGTCCCGCCAGCGCATCCAGTGCCTTCAGGTGGACCGGCCGTTGGGTGAAGAGGTCCTCCTCGCGGTAGACGCCCAACCCCAGCAGAAAGCAGACCCCGGCGACGAGCGTGACGGGCCCGGTCGCGAAGGCGAATTCCCCCGCAGTGACGCCCGCCCCCGTGAGGTCCCGAACCGCGACAGTGAGCGGCGAGACGAACGCGACTGGGCTGGTCTGGGTGAAGATGGCCGGAACGAACGCATACGAGGTCAACACCGTACTCGCGGTGACGGTGACGAAGGTGAGTTCCTTGAACGACCGGGCGAACATCGCACCGAGAAACGTCGTCGCGAGGAACAGAAGTGCCAGCGGAAGAACCGCCAGCACCGACAGCGGGCCGGCCTCACCGCCCAACGCCCACAGGCCGGCGACGACGGCCGTCGTGATACCGAGCGCCGCGGCGAGATACGGGAGCGTCTTCCCGAAGACGATTTCTGCGGGGCTGACTGGGGCGACGAGCAGGAGTTCCCCACGACGGTTCAGTCGCTCCGAGAGCATCGAACTGCCGTAGGCCTGGATGACGAAGTTCAGCGGCAACACGAACAGGAAGGCCAACACGAGCGACTGGAAGGGAAACGGCGGCGAGATGTCCGAGGGAGACCCCGTCGACTCGGACGTACCGAACAACTCGAAGGCGCCCAGCGACGGTGCACCGATGGAACCGCCATCGGTCTCCTCTCCGCCGGAGCCACCGGCACCACCACTGCCGGTTCCGCCGTCGCCAGTACTGCCTGTTCCGGTACCACCGGAGTCGCCTCCGTCGTCGGAGCCATCCCCGTCACTCCCGTCACCGCGCGAATCGAACCCCCGTTCGACGTATCGAATCGTCACCGTCACGGGGAAGGCGGCCGTTTCGTTGTCCTCCTCGAACATTCGCTGGTCGTTGTAGCGGTCGACGGACTCCCGTAACGCCGCGACGGCCGCACGGCTCTTGTCGGTCGGCGCTCCCCCTTCGGCCGCCAGATACAGCGTCGTTTCGTCGCCACGCCCCTCGATGTAGAGGTCGTATCGGCCGTCTGCCGACAACGTGCCGCTCTCGATGGCTGTGGGGTCCGGTTCGACGACGGCAAAGGAGGAATCAGCCGCGATGGGGTCGTGAAGCCGGCTATCCTCGGAGACGCCGACGCGGTAGATACCGTCTTCGAGGGCGACGCCACCGCCAGCGACGGCGACCCCGACTGCGAGGACGAAGGCGGTGGCGGCGACGGCAACCGCAACCGAACCACGGTCGAGTCCGCCGACGCCCTTGGTCGTCTCCCAACGAGCGATACGAAGGAGCTTTCGAGGCCGCATCAGGCCTCCGTCTCCCGCACATCGTCGGCCTCGGCGAGGTCGAGAAACAGCTGTTCGAGGCTCGGTTCGACGGTTCGGATGTCGTCTATTTCGCCGCCGCGGTCCGTCGCGGCCGCTCGGAGTTCCTCGACGGCGTCCATGTCATCGACGACGCTCCGATAGCGGCCGTTCTCCGCGACGGCGTCGGGTACGTCGACGGTCGTGAACACGTGGTACTCGGTGTCACCGTAGCGGTCTCGGAGGTCCTCGAGCGGCCCCTTCGCTACGATACGGCCCTCGTTCATGATTGCGACGCGGTCACAGACCTCCTCGACGTGATAGAGGTTGTGTGCCGAGAAGACGACGGTTCGGCCCTCCTCGGCCAACTCGCGGGTGAATTCGATGATGTAGTTGGTCGTCAGCGGGTCAAGCCCAGAGGCGGGTTCATCGTAGACGAGTACGTCTGGGTCGTTGACGAGCGACCGAGCGATGGCGACTTTCCGCTTCATTCCTTTCGACATGTCGCCGAGGGCACGGTCGCGGTGGTCGAGTTCGAGGCGGTCGAGGGCGTCGCGAATCCGGTCGTCGGCAGTCGACCGGGGAACGTCGTAGAGGTCGGCGAAAAAGCGGAGGTAGGACAGCGGCGTCATCTCCTCGTACAGCGGCGACTCCTCGGGGAGGAAGCCGAGTTTCCGTCGCGTCTCGCGAGCGCCCGCGGGAGCGCCGTCGATTTCGACCCGGCCGCTCGTCGGTTCCAGCAGTCCGGCCAGCGTCTTCAACGTGGTCGTCTTGCCGGCGCCGTTCGGCCCGATGACGCCGAACACTTCCCCAGAATCGACGGCGAAGGAACTGCCCTCGACGGCGACGAACCCGCCGTACTCCTTCCGGAGGTCGCGTACGTCTATCACGGCCGAGGGGTAGAGCGGCGGTTACAAAAATCCGGGCCGCGAATCGGTGGGTATGTACCTCGAACGGACGCCCGACGGCCGCCGGTGGGTCGTCGGTCGCGATATCGACGCTGACCCCGAGGTCGTCTGGGCGGTGTTGTGCGACACCGCACGGTGGCCCGAGTGGGGCGTCTCTATCACCGACGTCGAGGCCTCCGAGCGGTACGTCCAGGTTGGAACGACGGGACGTGTTCGAATCCGAGGCGTCGGCGCGTGGGTCCCCTTCGAGGTGACGGCGGTCGACGACGCTACCCGCCGCTGGACGTGGGACGTTGCGCGGATACCGGCGACGGGCCACCGCGTCGAAGAACGTGTCGGTGGCTGTCGAGTCGTCTTCGAGATACCGCTTGCGGCCGTCGGTTACGCGCCGGTGTGTCGGGCGGCGTGTCGGTCCATCGCGGTGCTCGCCGAACAGTAAGAGCGGCTTACGTGGTCCGGGTCGGTCAGTTGTCGTTACTGGACGCTCTTTTCGAGGCGGAAGTCGCCGACGGAGTGGAGGTCCTCGCCGAGTCCGGTCCCGTCGCAATCCTCGTTCGGGCAGGCGTAGTGCCACCCGTCGCGCGTGGCGCGGCGCTCGGAGAACTGCTCACCGCAGCTCTCACAGATGAGCGCCTCCGAGGAGCAGACA
>JBMCDV010000240.1:0-3099 GCA_048618255.1 Natronomonas sp.
GCGCAAGGAAGGCGCCGAAGGTCGGCTCCTCGAGGCGAATTACTTTGAACACCACGACCGCGAGGATGGCCGCGGTCACGTCGTTGACGATGCCCTCCGTTTCCAGTGCGGCCTGCACCCGGTCGCGGACGGGAACGACGTTGAGAATCGGCGTAATGACGGTCGGACCGGTCGCTATCAGGAGCGCGCCGACGAGAAACGCGATGCCCTAGTCGGCTCCGAGGGCGAACCGGACCGCGAGTGCCGTCCCCAACAGCGCGATGAACGCGCCGATAGTGACCAACCGGAGGCTCTCGCTCGTGGCCTGTCGAAGCTTCTCTATGCGGAGATGAAACGCCCCTTCGAAGACGATGATGGCGACCGATAGCCCGACGATCGCCGGGAGAGCACCGAAGGAGTCCCTCGTTATGACGCCGAGTCCTTCGGGGCCGAGTCCGATGCCCGCGGCGAGTAAGAAGACGATACTCGGCACTTCGAAGCGGTCTGCGAGCAGCTGCGCGCCGACGCCCAGTGCGATAATCGCCGCGACGAGCGGAATCAGTTGACTGGACACGGTCCCTCCGTCATCGACTCATCGGTTGATGGGCGCGGCGAATAAACCCCCGGGACGCCGTCGGTGTCGACGGTTCACTCGCCGCCTTCGGCGCGCTCGTCGAGGTAGTGGAACACGCCTCTGACGTTCATCGCCACTTCGCCGTCGCCTTTCTTTTGGCCCCACACCTCGTCGATGTCGCTCTCGTCGACGAAGTACTCGACGACCGCCGCGTCGTCGTCCAACGCCTCGCGTTTCTCGGCGACGCGTTCGACCCACTCGGTGATGACGCCGACGTACTCCGAGAGTCGCTCGTCGGTCGCCGCCGGGCCGAAGTGGGCGTAACACAGCGTTTCGGGGTCTATTCGGGCAATCATCCGGGCATCCGCGACGACCTCCTCGAGGTCGAACCCCGGCGGTGGTGAGGTTTCTCGAATGGCGTCGTATTCGGGTACGTAAATTCCCGCGGCATCGGCGGTGAACACGACGTCGTCGTCGGGTTCGTGAAAGACGGCCTGGTGGAAGGCGTGACCGGGGGCGTGGTGGGTCTCCAGTTGCCGGTCGCCCAAATCGACGGTGCTGCCGTCGTGAATCGGTTCGATGCGGTCGACCGGAACCGGCTTCGGCTTCGTGTAGTACTCGATTTGCTCGCCGACGGCGCCCTTCGTCCCTTCCCAGATGGCGTCGGGGTCCGAGAGGAACTTCGCGCCCTTCTCGTGGACGTACACGTCGGCGTCGGTTTCGGCGGCGAGAAAGCCCGCCCCACCCGCGTGGTCGAGGTGGACGTGTGTGACCACTATCGCTTCGAGGTCGGCCGGCGCGATGTCGACCGACTCCATTGCGGCCAGGATTCGCTCGTAGTTCGTCCCGATGCCCGTATCGACGATGGCGGGGCGTTCGGTGTCGAGGATGTACACCGACCCGTATTCGGGGGTGTCGTACATGCCGGTGTCGACGTAGTAACAGTCCGACACCGCACTCACTTCGTACACGTCTCCGATTCCCATACTGTTGTCTCGGTGCACAGGAGCAAAAAGCCGACCCCTGCCGTCTCAGAGCGAGCGCTGAAGCGCGGACCACAGCGTGTTCTGTCGCTTCTGTAACACCGTAATCGGTGAGGCGACGCTGTACTGGCCGTCGGCGTTCCGCTCGGCGATGCCTTCGCTTTCGAAGTCCTCCAGCGTCGACTGGACGGTGTCTTCCGACAGCACCATCCGCCCGGCGATGGTTTCGGGCGTGCCGCTGCCGAGCGTCTGTACGGTGAGATACACCGAGACGCGCTGTGGCGATTCGAGGACGCTCACGAGCAGTTCGTTGACGAGGTTCCCGCCGGACGATTTCGAGGAGGTTTCGGTGACGACCATCTCGTCTTCGGTGAGCGGTTCGGCTGTCTCCAGTCGCTCTTCGAGCGCCGAGACGGCCGTCTTTCGGTTCTTCCCCTCGCGTTCGCGCTCGAGCAGTCGTTCTAGGGACTCCGGTTCGGCGATGTCGTCGGCGAGGTCGGTCAACTCCGCGACGGTGTAGTCGGCAGGGTCGATGTCGACGAGGTCTTCTTCGGTGATTTCGTCGTCGGTGGTGAAACTCACCTCGCCGTACCCCTCGACTCGGAGGCCGACCTGGAGTTCGTGGACGCCGAGACGGAGTCGGTCGCGGTCGAGAACCATCTGGGCGGTCTCCGCGAGGTCGAGTTCGAGTGGGTCCTCCGGAGTTATCTCGTCTGCTCGGTACTGCTCTTCTGCCGACAACGCCACCGTGATGTCCTCCTGTGGCACCTCCTCTCCGTCGAGAGCGACCAGTGTGATTCCCTCGAACTCGGCTTCGATGAGCCGGTTCTTCAACTCGAACTCGACGCCGCGTTGGGTGTTCTCGAGGCTCTCCCAGGTGAAGAGCCGCTGGAGATACTGCTCTATCATGGGCGGGGAAAGACGCCCCCAACACTTCGGTCTGTCGTCAACCCGACACGCTCGGTGTCGCGTTTACTCGGCGAAAGCGGCCGACAAGCGGTCGCACGCGACCGACACGACTTTGCCCGGGCCTGCCGAACCGCCGACAAATGCTATCGAGGCAGTTCGTCCGCGAGAACCCCGAGGAGGTTCGGCGGGCGCTGGAGACGAAGGGCGTCGACGTCGACCTCGACCGAATCCTCGAGGTCGACGAGGAGTGGCGACAACTCAAGGCGAAAGGCGACGACCTGCGTCACCAGCGAAACGAGGTCTCCAGTCAGATTGGCGAACTGAAAGGGGCCGGCGAGGAGGAGCAGGCTCAGGCCGCAATCGAGGAGTCCCAGGAGTTGAAAGCCGAACTCGAAACCGTCGAGGAACGCGCCGAGGAACTCGAAGCCGAACTGGAGGCGGCGCTCCTGCAGTTACCGAACGTCCCACATCCCGATGCCCCCGTCGGCGACGACGAATCCGACAACGTCGAAGTCGACCGCTGGGGCTTCGAGGACCGGCGGGAGTTGCCCGAGGAGGTCGTCCCCCACTACGATCTCGGTGAGGAGTTGGACATCCTCGATTTCGAACGCGGCGCGAAAGTGACCGGCGGCGGCTTCTACTTCGCGAAGGGCG
>JBMCDV010000241.1:0-3099 GCA_048618255.1 Natronomonas sp.
GCACAACCTCCCCTCCGGCGAGGTGTTCACGGCCCCCGTGGTCGACAGCGTCGAGGGCGAGGTCCGCTTCGACGTCCCGCTGTACCACGAGGGGCGGGAGGTCCTCGACGCCCACCTCCGGTTCGAGGACGGCGAGGTCGTCGACCACGCCGCGGCGAAGAACGAGGCCGTCATAGCGGAGGTCCTCGACACCGACCCCGGCGCCCGCCGCCTGGGCGAACTCGGCATCGGGATGAACCGCGATATCGACCGATTCACCGACAACATCCTCTTCGACGAGAAGATGGGCGACACCGTCCACATGGCGGTCGGCCGCGCCTACGACTCGAATCTCCCCGACGGCGAGGTGGGCAACGAATCGGCGGTCCACGTCGACATGATTACCGACGTTTCGTCGGCCTCGCGGCTGGAGGTCGACGGCGAGGTAATCCAAGAGGACGGGACGTTCTGGTTCGAGGAGTAGTCGGTCGTCAGTTCTCGTCTTCCCTCGGGTCGGAGGGAATCACCCGCTCGACGGCGTCGTCGAACGTTTCGGCGTACGTCGCCGTCAGTTGACTCACCGACAGCACCGTCGTGAGAAAGTGGTCCTCGGCGCGGTCCGACAGCTCCTGCATCGAACCGAAGCGCTCCTCGACGGCTGAGTGGGCACACCCCGCGTCCACACCCGTCGTGCGTTCGAGGGCGTGTAACTGCATGTGCGTCATCGCGCGGGCGGCACTCGTCGTCTCCCGCTGGAGGGTCGACCCGGTCGAAATCAGCTCGAAGGCCGTCCGACTGAGCTTCCGCTGGGCTTCGGTGGCGTCGGGCAGCGGCGAGAGTCGTCCGCCGGGTAGTACGTGTTCCATGGTAGCACTCCGCGATTGTCAACCAAATTTCACTCCGAACGTATAAACGTTCGTCGGAGTTCGGAATTCAACACTCGGGTCGTCGCTGAACGTCGTTCACTATCCACTGTCACGGATAGTGGTTGTGGTGTTTAATGGCGCTTTTCGGTTTTGAAATCCAATAAAATCCAAACTCCGTTCCACGCGTGGCCGTCCCGCTACTCCCACCATGCGCTCCGTCGCTCCTCGTAGCTCGCGCCCTCTCTGAGCGGTTCGGGGTACTCGCTGTCGTCGGTGTGTCCGAATCCGGTTCCCAGCCACTGGCCGACGTGCCAGCCGATGACATCCACGTCGAGGTCGACCAACACGATGGTCAGCGAGTCGTAGTACTCCAAGGCGCCGTCGCCGTCCTCGTCGCCTCCCGAGAGGGTGCCGCACGACCCCGACCCGGTCCGACACGCGGCCGTGTCGCCGAACTCGATGACGATATCGGCCGATTCGCGCGAATCGGTGGCGTAGAACGTCACGTTCTCCGGGACGGTTCCGCCGGCGCCGTCGGCGTAGTAGCCGAGTGCGGCCCGAACCTGCCGTCTGGCTTCCTCACGGTCGGTCTCCGGCAGCGCCTCGTAGTCGGCGTACACGAGGAGTTCGTTCGTCCGCCATGGCAGCGCGCGGTCGGTCGCGTTCGGCTTCGGAACGGTGTTCAACGACGAGTACGCCTGCATGACTGCCTGGGGAGCGTCGTCGTGGCGCAACCCGAGCGTGTGTCCGAGCTCGTGTTTCAACACTTGGACGGTCGAATCGTCGGAGAGCCCGGTGCGGACCCGCACGTCGACCGGTCGGTCGACCTGTCGGGCGTCGGTCAAAACGGGCGCACAGCCGGCGGTGTGTTCGTCCCTGTGGGCGCCACAGTCGGAGACGTCCTCGACGAACCGGATGTGTATGTCGGCGTTTTCGGCGGAGTCGACCAACTGCAGCCCCACGTCGTACCCCGCGTACCGCTGGCTGTTTTCGGTCCAGTAGGCCGCCGCCCGGTGGACCAGTCGTCGGTAGTCGCGGTCGTTGCCGGCCGGCGGTTCGTAACTCACCGTGATGACCTCCGAGCGCCAGTGGTTGTCGGGGTCGCCGTCCCAGTTGTCGGTGTGTTCGAGAACGTTCGGATTTATCGGTCCGGCACACCCCGACAGGGCGAGCAACAGCGCGACGGCGACGGCACACCACCGACGAGTCATCGATTTGACGGATGCGTGTGAAATAAAAGACAGTTTCGACCGATTCGGCGGTGCGAAGCGACCTCCATCGCCGGGGCCGCCGCTACGTACGTAGTGGCTGAGGGTAGTAAGCCCCCTTCTGTTTTCACCCGGCATTCGGCTGAGCACCCGTCGCGTCTCCGGGCTACCAAGTGCGACGGGCTTGCACCGGTGAGGATTCGCCGTTCCATCCGTTCTTCCGCGTCGGCTCGCGGCAGTGCCGCTCGCCCAAACGTGGCCGCATACGCGACCTCGCGCGCTCGGCGGGTTAGCTCCCTTCCCTTACGGGTCGGTTCGCGCGCTTGCGGCAGGGCCGCAAGCGCCGAGAGCCGCCGTCGGCGGCTCTCGCGCCTCATCGCTCGGCGGAAGTGGTCTCGTTTCTGTTCCAGTGCCAGCGGTCTCCCGCTCCGGGCTTGCGCCCGGTCACCTGCCCGGAGGGTGGGGGGACTTTCCTCATGGGCGCGTCGCCGACGCGAAACGCCGGGAGCGAACCCACGGGGACCGGGCTTCCTCTGCCGTTCGTCGGTAGGCGAGTCGCCCGTTTAAGGGATTCGGTGGTCCGAGCGGCAACTCACTCGGAGGCCCGGAAGCCGACGCGTCGGGCGTCGGCCGCCGCGCGGTCGATGGCCGCATCGAGGTCGAACTCGGCGACGATGTCGCCGTCGCGGACGAGCGGCTCCAGAAGCGACTCGCCGTCGGTCGGCCCCGGTTCCTCGGCCAAGGCGACGTGGTGGCCGCCGTCGGGCGTCCGGTACACCGATTTCGTCCCCGAGAGCTTGCCCTTCTTGGCGGCCGGCTCGCCCTCGATTTCGACGATGTCGAGGGCGAAATCCACCGGGTCGGCGTTGGAGATGTAACTGCCGACGCCGAAGCCGTCGGCCACGTCGCGCAGTTCCCGAATCGTCTCCGGCGTGATGCCGCCGCTGACGAATATCTCTACGTCCTCGTGGCCCTCGGCGTCGAGCTCCCAGCGGGTCTCGCGGATGATATGGCGGAAGTCGCCGCGCCGAGAGCCGGTCGTATCG
>JBMCDV010000242.1:0-3097 GCA_048618255.1 Natronomonas sp.
GGCCGGGCCGCAGGATGGCGCGGTCGAGCATGTCGAAGCGGTTCGTCGCCGCGATGATGGAGATGTCCCCTCGCTGGTCGAAGCCGTCCATCTCGCTGAGCAGTTGCATCATCGTCCGCTGGACCTCGGCGTCGCCGGAGGTCTTCGACTCCGTCCGCTTGGAGGCGATAGCGTCGATTTCGTCGATGAAGATGATGGCGGGTTCGCGTTCGGCGGCCAGCTCGAAGAGGTCACGGACGAGGCGTGCGCCCTCGCCGATGAACTTCTGGACCAGCTCGGAGCCGGCCATCTTGATGAAGGTGGCGTCGGTCTGGTTGGCGACGGCCTTCGCCAGCATCGTCTTCCCGGTGCCCGGTGGCCCGTGCAACAGGACACCCGTCGGTGGCTCGATACCGACGGATTCGAACTTTTCGGGGTTGGTGAGCGGGTCCTCGACTGCTTCCCTGACCTCCTGAATCTGGCTTTCGAGACCGCCGATGTCATCGTAGTCGACGCCCGGTTTCTCCGAAATCTCCATCGCCTGTGCGCGGGCGTCCGTCTCGGTGTCCAAGAGCGTCTGGATGGCGAAGGAGTCGTTGATGGCGACGCGGTCGCCGGCCTCGATGCGGTCGTACAGTCGCGGCGAAACGTCGGTCAGCACCTCCTGGTTGTTGCCGTGCTGTTTGAGCAGTGCCTGGTCGTCGGTGAGTTCCTCGACCGTCGCGATGTACAACGAAGAGGTTTTCAGCGCCTCGTTTTCCTTCTGGAGCGTCGAAACCTCCTCGCGGAGTTCCGACTGCCGCGACCGTGCGGATTCCAGTTGTGCCGACAGTTCGTCGTGGACGCGTGCGACATCGATGTAGTGGTCCCGAAGCGCCGAGAGCCGTTCGGACTCCGACATCTCGGGGTCGAGGTCCAACGTCGGCCGGTCGGGGAGCGAAGGACTATGCGACATTGATGGGTGTTAAGCGTTCGAGATTAAAAGTGGCTTTGGGTGTGGGAGACGTTTGCGGTAGGGGTTGACACACCGCCTGCACGTGGATTCGTCCTCTTCGACCGGTCGAAATGCCCGTGGCTATTTGAGTCGCTCGAACTCGGCGACCATCTCGTCGTAGGTCTCGATGGCCGACTCGACCGGGGCCGGCGAGGACATGTCGATGCCGGCGATTTCGAGCAGTTCAAGCGGGTACTCGCGAGAACCCGACTGCAGGAACTCGCGGTAGTCGGCCGCCGCCGGTTCGCCCTCCTCGCGGATGCGGTCGACGATGGCGTTGGCCGCCGAGATACCCGTCGCGTACTGGTAGACGTAGTAGGCGCGATAGAAGTGCGGGATGCGCATCCACTCGCGGGCGATACGGTCGTCGACATCGGCGGGTTCGTAGTAGTCGCTCTTGAGGTCGCTGTAGATGCCATCGAGTCGGTCCGGAGTCAACGCCTCGCCGGCCTCGCTCAGTTCGTGGGCGCGGTGTTCGAAGGAGGCGAACATCGTCTGGCGGAACAGCGTCGACCGGAACCGTTCGAGGTACTCGTCGAGGACGTGTCGACGGAACGTCTCGTCGTCGACGGTCTCCAGCAAGTGGTGGGTGAGAAGCGCCTCGTTGACCGTCGAGGCGACCTCCGCGACGAATATCTCGTAGCCCGAATACACGTAGGGCTGTTCTTCGCTCGTCAACTCCGAGTGCATCGAGTGGCCGAGTTCGTGGGCCAGCGTGTACATCGAGGCGATGTCGTCCTGGTAGTTCATCAGGATGTACGGTTGGCTGTCGTAGGTGCCGCCGCTGTAGGCTCCGGATTGCTTGTTCGCGGTCTCGTAGACGTCGACCCACCGCGACTCCAATCCCTCCGCCATCCGTTCCCGATAAGCGTCACCGAGCGGCTCGACGGCGTCGATGACGTGGTCTTTGGCCTCCTCGTAGGAGAGGTCCGGGCTTTCGGAATCCGCAAGCGGCGCATAGAGGTCCCACATCTTCAACGCCTCGACTCCGAGCGCGTCGCGTTTCAGTTCGGCATGGCCGTGGAGTACGTCGAGGTTCGACTCCACCGTCTCGACCAGCGTGTCGTACACGTCGGCGGGGACGTTTGGGCCGTCCAGCGCCGCCTCCCGAGCGGAGTCGTAGTTCCGCGCCGCCGCGAGTTTCGAGTCGGCCTTCACGCTGTTTTTGTAGGCCGTCCCGACCGAGTTGCGATACTCGCTCCACTCGTCGTAGAACGCCTCGTACACCCGCCGGCGAACGTCGCGGTCGGGGTGTTTCTGGAGTTTCGTGAAGTTCGACAGCGTGATGCGCCGCGGTTCGCCGTCGACATCGACCGAGGGAAACTCCATGTCGGCGTTCGTCAGCATGTTGTACACGTCGCCGGCCGCGCCCGTCACCTCGCTCAAATCCGCCAGTAATTCCTCGATTTCGGCCGACCGGGTGTGGGGTTTTATCCGCAACACATCGTCGAAGTAGTGGTCGTACTCCGCGAGGTCGGGGTTCGCGTCGACGAACTCGTCTATCGCCGCTCGGTCGAGCCCTTGCAGTTCGGGTTCGATGAAACTCGCCGCACTGGAGGCATCGGCCGCCAGCGACTGGGCCCGCGCCGAGAGGGCCTGATACTGCTGGTTCGTGGTGTCCTCGTCTTTCCGCATCCGCGCGTAAGCGGCGACGTTCGACACCTCACGCATCACCGACTCCCTGAGTTCCAGTATCTCGAGAAGGGTTTCGGCGTCCTCGGTGACCTGGCCCTCGTAGGCCCGGAGGTCCTCGAGCCGCTCTTCGACCGCCTCGTAGGCGTCCTCCCACTCCTCGTCGTCGGCAAAAAGGTCCGTGAGGTCCCACGTGTACGCCTCGTCGATATCGCTCCGTTCGGGAACCGAACTCATGGCCACGGCTACGGAGCGTATCTTTCTAAACCCGTCGTCATTCCCGCTGGCGGTCACCCGCGAGCGCCCCCGCGACGCGTGCGCCCGCCAACCGCTCTCGGCGCCGCCGGTCGAACACCTCGCGGGCGCTCTCAGCCGCGGCCTCGTCGACGGCGAACTCGAGGCCCGGATAGCGAACGTCGAGCAACACCAGCGGTTCTGGGCCAGCGGGGGCGACCCCGTCGGGACCGGAGAGCCGTTCAGCCGAGAGTACCC
>JBMCDV010000243.1:0-3094 GCA_048618255.1 Natronomonas sp.
GGATGTGGCCGTCCATCGCGGCTTCGAGTTCGGTCTTCGACGCACCAGCATCGAGGTCAACCGGTGCATCAAGGGCGTACAGTCGGAACCGATAGGTGTGTTCGCGGTCCGGTGGGTTCGGTCCGCCGTACCCCGACTCGCCGTAGTCGTTGGTCCCTTCCGTCGCGTCGCCGCCGTCCCAGTCTTCGGGGATGGTCGTCCTGGCGGGGTCGATGTCGTACACCAGCCAGTGGTCCCACACCTTCCCGGCCGGTTCGACGGCGTCGGGGTCGTCCACCACCAGCGCCAGCGTCTCGGCGTCGTCCGGGACTCCGTCGATTTCGAGCGGCGGGTTCACGTTCGCTTCCGTGTAGCCGTACTGCCGCGGTATCGCGTCACCGTCGGCGAATACGGGGCTCGTGAGTCGTAGTTCTGCCATGACTTCTCATAGCACACTGCTTCGAATCAATATAACTACAGACCGTGAGTCCCACTCGGTGGGACTGGTCTCGCTTCCCGCCCCGTCGGCGAACCACACGACTGCGACGATTCAAGAGCGCTCGGAGACGAGGAACTCCTGTCCGGGTTCCATCCGCATCGTCATCTCGGGTGAGGTCGGCGGTTCGCCGTCGGGCTGGTTCTCGCCGAGCCAGTACAGTTCGTAGTTCCGGCCGATGGTCGCGAGCGCCAGTTTCGCCTCCAACAGCGCGAACTCCCGGCCGATACAGATGCGGGGACCGCCACCGAAGGGGGCGTAGGCGAAGTCGTGGAGGTCGCGACGCAACTCGCCGTCCCACCGCGATGGCCGGAACGTTTCGGGGTCATCGAAGAACCGGGGGTCCCGTTGGATGTGTCGAATCGGCAGGATGATTCGACTCTCGGCGGGGATTCGGTAGCCGTCGAACACCGTCTCCTCTCTGCTCTCCCGTGGCAGCGAGTACACTGGCGGGAACAGCCGCAGCGTCTCGGTCAGCACACGGTCGGTCACCTCCAGGTCGTCTACGTCGTCCATCGTCGGCGGGCCGTCGAGGTCGTCGACCTCCGCGTGGAACCGCTCGCGCACCTCGGGGTTGTTCGCCAGCGCCCAGAAGGCGAAGGTCAGCGAGGTCGTCGTCGTGTCGTGACCGGCGAAGATGATGGTCACCATCTGGTCGCGGAGGCGCTCGTCGGTCAACATCCCCGACTCCGCGACGCCGGCCTCCCGCAGTCCGACCAGAAGCGACAGCAGGTCGTCGGCCTCCGAGGGGTTCGTCGGCGCCTCGCCGGATTTCTCGTCGAGCAGTCGCTGGGCCTCCTCCTGGAGCGTCGCCTTCCCCTCTCGGAACCGCCGACGTGCGGGCGTCGGCACCCACTTCGGGAGCAGATACGACGTGGGGACGAACCAGTCGTGGAGCGCCTCGGCGGCCTCTCGGATGCGAGTGTCACCGTCGAGTTCGAGTTCCCGGCCCAGCACCGTCGCGAACAGCACGTCCAGCGTCATGTCGGTGAACTGCGCCTGCAAATCGAAGCGGTCGCCGTCGCTCCAGCGGTCGCTTCGGCGTTGAATCTGCTCGACCATGCCGTCGGCGTAGTCCATCACGCTGTCGCGGGTGAAAAGCGGCTGGAGTACGTCGCGCTGTTGGCGCCACTCCTCGCCCTCGACGGTCAACAACCCCTCGCCGAAGGCGATGTTGAAGTCGTCGCTCTTGCGGAACTTCTCGCGTTCGGTCAGCAGGACGCGTTTGGTGTGGTCGGGATGTGCCAACGAGAACACGTCACCCTCACCGGGCAGGCGACTGCGGACCACGTCGCGGGTCGCAAGCGCCTTCTCGCCGAAGTCGATGACGTCCCGCATCTGGTGGATGAAGTGCAGCGACGGGTGGGTGAGGTTCGGCGGATACGGCGGGAGGGGCCGCTGGACGGGGTCACCGGCGGTGCCATCGGGCGGTCCCTCTGGCCCGTCCGGGCCGGCCGAACCGTGTTTGGCATCTTCACTCATGCGTACTACGTGTGCGGCCGGCACAATAACCACCGGGCCTCGTATCGCCGCGTCATTTATCACCGTGCCCGCGTCCGCGACGACGGAAGCGCACTCAGACGACCACGAGCAGCAACACCATCGCACCGCCGCCGGCGGCGAATCCGGCGACCAGTTCCCGGTAGCCCTTCCCGTCGAGTTCTTTTCCCGCCTCCAGCGCGTCGGGTATGAACTCGCTCAACACGAGGTAAATCATCGCGCCGGCGGCGAAGCCGAACCCGGCGGGCAACAGCGGTTCCGCCAACTGGACGAACGCGAAGGCGATGACCGCGCCGATGGGTTGAGGCAGCGAGGAAAAAATCGACCACCACACCATCTTCCACTCGGAGACGCCCATCGTCCGCAGCGGAATGGAGATGGCGACGCCCTCCGGGATGTTGTGAATCGAGATGGCGATAGTCATCGCGATGGCGAGGGCGGGGACGGCGAAGCCGAAAATCGGGACGCCGCCCGCGAGGTCGAGTTCGGCGAAGGAGACACCGATGGCGATGCCCTCCGGGAAGGAGTGAACCGTCAGGACGCCTAGGATGAGGACGAGTTTCTTGAAATCGGCTTCCTCGTAGGTCCGGGAGTCGATGTCGGCGTCCATCAGCAGGTCGTTTGCGACCAGCACGAGCAGGCCGCCGGCGACGAGACCGACTGTGACGGTCGTCCACGGCCCCGCGTTCAGTCCCTCGGGGATGAGCCCGAATATCGAGGCGGTCATCATGATGCCCGAGGCGACCCCCCACAGTCCCACGTTGAACTTCTCGGAGATGTCGGGGACGAAAAAGAACGGGAGCGCGCCGATGCCGGTCGCCAAGGCGGTGATGAGTCCGGCGACGAAGACGAGCGAATAGGCGGCCCAGTCGACCATAGTAGGACGTGTGTAGTGTCGGGTGTTGAGGTTATCGACTCGCTGGGTTGCACCGACGGCGGGGCGCTCAGATGTTCTTGAGGAACGCGGTCACGCCGACGGTTTCGGCGACGACCCACGCGATGAACAGCGCGTAGGCGGCCAACAGGGTGTAGGACTCGAAATCGGTCAACGAGAGCTCAGTCCGGAGCATCCCGAACAGCAGCACCTCGCCGGTGCCCACCTCACCCACCCACCGCAGC
>JBMCDV010000244.1:0-3082 GCA_048618255.1 Natronomonas sp.
AACTGACCATACGACGATACTCGTCGCCGACCCGGTTAATTATACCGCTCGAACGGTTCCGTAACTATCCTCGTTATCAACATATTTATGTGTTCGTGCGGGATGCATCGGTAGCAATGCAGGAGTTCCCAGTCCGAGACATCGACAAGCGAGTGAGTAGCCGCATCGTCAAATCCGCCGTCACCCCCCGTCCAATCGGCTGGATTTCCACGACGAGCACCGACGGCGTCGACAACCTCGCGCCGTTCAGTTGCTACAACTACATCAGTTCCGACTACCCGACCGTGATGTTCAGTTCGAAGGTCAAAGACGGCGGCAAGCCGAAGGATACCGCCCGAAACGTCGCCGCCAATGGCGAGTTCGTCGTCAACGTCGTCACCGAGCGCCTCGCCGAGCGCATGGACCGAACCTCAGCGGAACTGCCGGCGACGGAAAGCGAGTTCGACTTCGCCGACCTCGACCGCGCGGAGTCGACGCACGTCACGCCGCCGCGGGTCGCCGACGCGCTCATCAGCATGGAGTGTACGGCCATCGAATCGCTTGAAATACACGACCGAGGTGTGTTCTTCGGCGAAGTCGAGACGTTCCACATCGCCGACGACGTACTCGTGGACGGCAAAGTCGAGATGGACCACCTCGATACGGTCGGTCGACTCGGCGGCCCCTACTACACCAGCGTCAACCGGATGGAGATGACGCGGGAGTTCTGAGTCTCACCGCCCCTCGAAGGACGGGTCGCGGGATTCGAGGAACGCCGCCATCGCCTCCGTCTGGTCGTACGTGTCGAAACAGGCGGCGATGGTTTCGAGGCTGGCATCGACGCCCGATTCGACGCCGTTGGAGCGCAATCCGCGGAACACCCGCGTCTGCATCCGGACGACGAGCGGGCTCTTCTCGGCGAGTTGCCCGACGAGGGCGTCGATTCGTGGCTCGTACTCCTCGGGCGCGACGGCGTCGTTGACCAGTCCGATGTCTTCGGCCTCGGTCCCCGATATCACCTCGCCGGTGTAGACGAGCTCCTTCGCCTTCTGGAGGCCGACGAGTCGGACGAGAAGGCCTCCCTGAATCCCGGTGACGAGGCCGATGTCGATTTCCGGCAGCCCGAGGTTCGCCTCCTCGGTCGCCAGTCGGAAGTCACACGACATCGCCAACTCCAGTCCGGCGCCGAGGGCGTACTCGCCACAGCAACACACCGTGACCGCGTCGAGATTCCGAACGGCGTCCATCATCCCGTGGAGGTCCGTCATGACTCGTCGGGCTTCCGTGGTCGTGAGGTCCTTGACCTCGTCGAGGGGGATGCCCGCCGTCAGTCCTCCCTCGCCGCCGTCGTCCGTGCCCCGAACCACCAGCACCGACACGTCGGTCGGAACGTCTTCGACTGCCTCCCGAATCGAAGCGATGGTGTCCGTTCCGAAGAGGTTCAGTTCACCAGCGTCGATACGAAGCGTCGCCGCGTGGTCGTAATCGTCTCTGCGCGTGAGCGTAACTGCCATGCTCCACGAACGACGCCTCGGAAAATGAACCTTCGGGCGGTCACTCGGGGTCGAACCCCGGCGAGAACGGCACCAGCGAGTGGTGGTCGTTGACCATCACGAGGTCGTCATCCTGATTCCGCAACTCCTCGTTGATGGTGATGAGTCCCCGACGTCGCCCCGCCTCGCGGTCCTTTTCCCGTATTCGCTTGTCGACGACTTCGACCTCCAAATGCAGTGTGTCGCCCGGGTAGGCGGGGTTGACGAAGCGCATCCCGTCGCGACCGTAGGCCACCGGCGTCTCGTAGTCCCACCCCGGCACGTCGCCCCACAGCGCACTGGAGATGACGATGAGCACCGTGTTCTGGACGAGCAAATCGTCGAACTCCGTCGTTTCGACGTGTTCGCGGTCGACGTGCATCCGCTCGCCGGCACCGTAGCCGACCGCCCGGAAGATGTCCGTCTCTGTCACCGTCCGCCCGCCGCTCGAACGCCCCGAGTCACCGACTGCGAAGTCGTCGAAGTATCGCTTCAGTTCCATCGGTGAACACTCGATGGTTCGGATAATAAACCCAGCGCCGTCTCAGGCGAGCGCGTCGGCGAGTTTCTCGACGGGATGGGCAGGGGCCCGCTCGTCGAGTTGGGTTCGACAGGAGGTGCCGGGCGCGACGACCGACTCGCCGTCGCTCGATTCGAGTTGGTCACGGAGGAGGTCCGCGATGGCCTGACTCATCGAGTAGTGTTCGGCCTCGTAGCCGAACGACCCGGCCATCCCACAGCAGGTCGAATCCACGGGGTCGACGGCGTACCCCGCCCGCCGAAGCACGCCGACGGCGTGGTGGTCCTTCTTCGTCGCCTTCTGGTGGCAGTGACCGTGATAGGACAGCGACTCGCCCACTGCGGCCTCGTCGAACGCGAGGCGCTCGTCCAGTCGGAACCGGTCGAGGTACTCACAGACGCCGTAGGCGTTGGCCGCGATGCGCTCGACGTCCTTGCCCGACAGTAAATCGAGGTAATCCGACTGGAGCATGACGGCGTCGGTGGGTTCGACGACCACCACGTCCCACCCTTCCTCGACCATCGGTGCGAGCGCCTCGACGTTAGTTCGGGCGTCCTCGCGGGCCTTCTCGACGAACCCTTTCGACAGCGGCGGCCGACCGCTTCCCGGCAAGCCGTCGGGGACGACGACGTGGATTCCTGCGGCCTCCAGCACCTCGACTGCGGCTTTCCCCACGGCGGGGTCGTTGTAGTTCGTGTAACTGTCGGGGAAGACGACCGCCCGGCGGTCGGACTCGGACTCGGGAACTGTGGCACCGCCGCGGGCCTCGAACCATTCGACGAGGGATTCACTCGCGAAGGTCGGAACGTCCCGCTCGCTCGCGATGCCGAGGGCCTTCTCGGTGAGGAACCCGGCCCCGGGAAGCGAGGCGGCGGCGTTGGCCAGCGGCGCGAAGCGACTCCCGAGCGCCGACAACCGGTCGATGTTGGCGAAGACGCGGTCACGGAGGCTCGTGCCGTCGCGCTGGTGTTTCTCGTGGAGGATTTCGGTGCGGAGCTTTGCCATGTCGACCTCGCTGGGACAGTCGTGGGCACACCCCTTACAGCCGATA
>JBMCDV010000245.1:0-3078 GCA_048618255.1 Natronomonas sp.
CGTCACGAACCGTGCCCGTCTCGTCGAGTCGTCGCCGGGCCGTCTCGAGTGTCTCCGCCGGCAGGTCGATGCGGTCGCCGAACAGCGTCGCGAACAGCCCCGTCACCTCTACTGCGGGGCCTTTCGTCACGAGCAAATCGTCGCCGGGGCGGGCGCCGTCCGGGCGGACGATGTCCTCGGGGTCGCCGACGGCCATCGCCGTCGCCGCGCCGACCCACGGGAACGAACACCCTTCGTAGCGAGCGGTGTGACCGGAGACGATAGCGACACCCAAATCGCGGCATTCGGCGTCGATAGCGTCCCAGACGCGGCCGAACTCCTCGTCGGTCATCTCCGGCGGCAGGGAAAAGGAGATGGTGAGGTGTGTGGGGTCGAGCCCCGAGACGGCCACGTCCGAGAGGACGATGCCGACCGCGAACCGACCGGCCCGTTCGAAGCCGAGTTCGGGCAGTATCGAGACCGGGTCCGTCGCCGTCACGACCGCGTGGTCTCCGACCGAGACGACGCCGAAGTCGACGCCGTGTGTCGGTCCCAACGCCACGTCGTCGCGGTCGGCGCCCAACCGAGGTGCGATTCGCTGTTCGAAGAACGCGCGCGAGACCTTCCCCGTGTCCATACGCCGACCAGCGGCGGGAGTGGCTTGGGCGCTTCGACACGCCAGTTCGGCGAATGAACTACCAGCATCGCTTTTGTGCGCGGATGTTCAGGTGTGTGGTATGCCACAGGATGACGGCAGCGAGTCGGCCGCCGATGGTCCCCGACCGGCAGCCGAGCCCTTCCGGCAAGACGCCGCCAACGTCGGTTCCGACGACCTCGAGGACATCTCGATTCTGTTCGTCGACGACGAACGCCAGTTGCTGTCGATACTCGCCTCCAAACTCAAGGGGGAAATCGACGACCTCGAAGTCGTCACCGCCAGCCACGCCACCGAGGCGCTGGAACTGCTCGAACAGCTCGACATCGACTGCGTCGTCAGCGACTACAAGATGCCCGGCCGTAACGGTCTGGAGTTGCTCGAAGCGGTTCGGGAACGCTCCCCGAGTCTACCCTTCATCCTCTTTACCTCCAAGGGCTCGGAGGACATCGCCACCGAGGCCATCAACGCCGACGTGACCGACTACCTCCAGAAGGACCTCGGCGAGGAGCAACTCGCGCTGCTGGCGAACCGCATCGAGAACGCCGTCATCCAGTACCGCGCCCAACAGGAGGCCCGGAACACTTACCAGCACGTTCGCCGCATCCACGACCGCATCTCGGATGCTTTCCTCGGCCTCGACTCGGAGTGGACCATCACCTACGTCGACGAACAGGGTGCGGGACTACTGGAGGGCACCCCGGAGGAACTCCACGGGCGGAACTTCTGGACGGTGCTGCCTCAGGCCGCCGGAACCCCCTTCGAGACGGAGTTCGAACGCGCACTCGAGTCGGGCGACCCCGTCGATTTCGAGGCCCACTACGACCCCTTCGAGACGTGGTTCGAGGTCCGGGCGTTCCCCGCCGACGACGGCCTCTCGGTGTACTTCCGGGATATCACCGACCTCAAAGAGCAGGCGAACGAACTCGAACGGCAAGGCGACCTCCTGGAGGCGATAGCGACCGAAATCGGCCCGCGGCTGAAGGCGGCCGGTCGTGACCTCGCAAGCGACGCCGATGCCGCCGTAGAGGGCTGTGACTGCGACGCACCGACCGACGAGGTGGTCGACGACGCCGCCGAAATCAACGCCGCAATCGAGGAGATGGAGCGGCTGTTCGATGATGCTGGCTACGAGTGACCGCTACGCCGTCTCGAAGGGCCGCCACTCCAATCGCTCCCCGACGACGAACTCGACGGCGTTGACGAGGTAGTGGGCGACGACGACCGCGAGCAGGCTGTTGGTCACGACGAACAGCGCCCCGAGCGCCGCGCCCAATAGGCCGGTGACGACGACCCCGAGCGTGCCCTGTGCGCCGTGGCCGACGGCGAAGGCGACGGACGAGAAGACGACGAGCGCCCACGGCGAGACGCCGAAGCCGACCGAGAACGCGCCGACGAGCGCCGCGCGGAAGAGCAGTTCCTCGAAGCCGGCGATAATCGGGAGAACGACGCCGAGCAAGACGACCCATCCGCCGAACGTCTCGGGAGACAACAACGACCGCAATTCCTCGCTGGGGTCGCCGTCGAAGCGCTCCGCGAGGCCGCCCGCGAGTGCGTTCGCAAGCGAGAGGCCGACGCCCGCGGCGACGCCGATACCGAGCGCCGGCAGGCCCGTACTGAGTGTGTCAGAGGCGACGCCAAGCGCCGATGCCGGCACTTCGGTCAGCCACGCGCCGCCGAGCAACAGCAGTGCGAAAAACCCCTGTGAGACCGAGACGTTCGCCAACAGCGCGAGCGTCGACGGTTCGGAGTCGGGTTCCAGCGTCGAATCCGCCGGCGACTTCCTCGGTTCGGGCGCCGACCGCGAATCCAGGTGGTCGGCGCCGTCGGGGAGGCGGTCGAGCCAGCGGCGTTCCTCGCGAGTGACGTACGCACCCGTAACGACCGACTGTGAGAGTCGCGCGAGAACGAGCAGCAGAAAGAGGACGGCCAGTGTGACGCCCGCGAAGGCCGCCCACCGCGTCACGTTACTGCGGGCTGGGGTTGCCGGTCGAACCGCCGACGGAGCCCTTTTCGAGCGCCGAACCGGTGATGTTCTTCAGGCGGTCGACGAGCGAGTCCTTCTCGGGTTCGCCCTCGAGGGCGACCTCCAGGACCTCCGAGATGTGGGAGACGGGGATGATTTCGATTTGCTCTTTGTACTCGTCTTCTATCATCACGTCCTGCTCGTTGGCCTTCGGGATGATGACCGTCTCGAGGCCGGCCTTCGCGGCGGCCTCGATTTTGTGGGTGACGCCGCCGACCGGCAGCACGTCGCCACGGACGGACAGCGACCCGGTCATCGCCATGTTCTGTCGGACGGGGACGTTCTCCAGCGCCGAGATGACGGCGGTGGCGACCGTAATCGAGGCGGAGTCGCCGTCGACGCCGCCCTCACCCGCCTGGACGAACTGGATGTGAACGTCCTTCTGGGAGATGTCCTCGTCGGAGAACTTCTTGATGAT
>JBMCDV010000246.1:0-3072 GCA_048618255.1 Natronomonas sp.
ATATCATCGAACGCGAGGTCGACGGCGAAACTCGATACGACGTGGCGCTCGACCAGACGATGTTCTACCCCGAAGGTGGCGGCCAGCCCGCGGACACGGGGACGCTTGCCACCGACGAGGTGACCGTCGAGGTCACGGACGTCCAAGAGGTCGACGGCGTCGTCCTCCACCGCACCGACGAGAGCCCGGGCAAGGGCGAGTTCGTCCGCGGGCAAATCGACGCGACCCGGCGCAAGCGGCTGATGCAACACCACACCGCGACCCACATCGTCGGCTACGCGGCCCGGGAGGTCCTCGGCGAGCACGTCCGGCAGGCGGGCGCACAGAAAGGCACCGACTCCTCGCGGTTCGACATCCGCCACTACGAGCGCATCAGCCGCGAGGAGGTCAAACGCATCGAGCGGGTCGCAAACGACCTCGTCACCGACAACGTCGCGGTGAAACAGGAGTGGCCCGACCGCCACGAGGCCGAGGAGGAACACGGCTTCGACCTCTATCAGGGGGGTATTCCGCCGGGACAGAACCTCCGGCTCATCCGGGTCGCAGAGGACGTCCAGGCCTGTGCGGGCACCCACGTCACGCGGACGGGCGACATCGGCACCATCAAAATCCTCTCGACGGAGCGGGTCCAGGACGGCGTCGAGCGGCTGACGTTCGCGGCGGGCGACGCCGCAATCGAGGCCACACAGCGCACCGAAGACGCCCTCTACGAAGCGGCAGACACCTTCGACGTGTCGCCACAGGAGGTGCCCGACACCGCCACGCGGTTCTTCTCGGAGTGGAAAGAGCGCGGCAAGCAAATCGAGGACCTCAAGGAGCAACTCGCGGCGGTCCGTGCACAGGGCGGCGGCGACGACGCCACCGAGGTCGACCTCGGCGACGCGACGGCGGTCGTCCAGCGGGTCGACGCCGACATGGACGAACTCCGGGCGACGGCCAACGCTCTCGCCGACGAGGGCAAGGTCGCCGTCCTCGGCAGCGGTCTCGACGGTGCGACGTTCGTCGTCGCGGTACCCGACGGCGTCGACCTCAACGCCGGGTCGGTCGTCAGCGAACTCGCCGCGAAGGTCGGCGGTGGCGGCGGCGGCCCGCCGGACTTCGCACAGGGCGGCGGCCCCGACGTCGAGGCGCTCGACGACGCCCTGGCCGAGGCACCCGACGTGTTGCGGCAACTACGAGAGGCGTAGGCACGACGGCACGGCCACCGGATATACATACCACTGACGTGATGGCCACTCATGGTCGTACCATTCGTCGGCTCCGTGGTCGCGTTCGTGGTCGCACTGCTCGTCGGTGGTCTCGCTATCTACGTCAGCGCGAGACTCGTCGCCGACGTCGACGATTACAGCCATGCGGTCATCACCGCGCTGCTCGGTGCCATCGGCTGGGCGATCGCGTCGTGGGTGCCGGTCGTCGGTTCGCTGCTCGCGCTCGTCGTCTGGGTCGGCGTCATCAACTGGCGATACCCGGGCGGTTGGGTGAAAGCCGCGATAATCGGCGGCGTCGCGTGGGTGTCCGCGCTCGTCATCCTGTTCGTCCTCAACTCGGTGTTCGGTCTCGGTATCGGTGCCTTCGGTGTTCCGGGAGCCTAACTCCGCGCCGTCGTTCGGCGAAAATGGGGAATGGACGTGAACTGCGGTCCGCCGCGGACCGGCGTTACTCTTCGTCTTCGTCGTCGCTGCCGCCCACGGCTTCGAGACGGTCTTCGAGTTCGTTGAACCGGTCGGCCTGCTCTTCGAACTGCTCGGAGAGCTGTTGGAGCTGGTCCTCGAAGCGGTCGGCGAGGTCGTCGGCCTGCTCGGAGACGCGCCCCTGGGCGTCTTCGGCCTGCTCGTCGAGTTGGTCCTGTAGCTCCTGGAGCTGTTCGGTGAACTCCTCGACGGCGTCGACGAGTTGGCCTTCGAGGTCCTCGTTGAGGTCGATGAGGAAATCCAGCTGTGTGCTGAGGTTTTCGAGGGCGTCCTCGCTGAACTCGTCGTAGCTCTCGCCGGCGGAGTCGTACTCCTCGTCGAGGGTGTCGTAGGCCTCGTCGGACTGCTCTTCGAGGGTGTCGAACGTCTCGTCGACGGAGTCACGGAGGTCCTCGAGCGTCGAGGAGCCGCCGGAGACGGACTCGGCGGCGTCCAGCGACGTGTGTACCGACTGCCGCGAGAGTCGGAGCGCCTGCTTTTGGATGTCGCGTTGGGTGTCGACGCCGCCGTAGACGGTGTCGCTCATCTCCCGTGGCAGGGTCATCACGTCCTCGATGACGTCTTCGGTCTGTCTAATCGTGTCGCGTTGTAGCTGGAACAGCGTGGCAATCGGTGAGTTGTCGTCGTCAGTCATAGTTGGATTCCGGTATGGGACGAGCGGACGGCGCCGAGCGAGGCCGGCCGATGGGACGAGACCGGCCACCGAGGGGAACGACGTTCCGGTCGGAGACCGGGTTCGCCGCCGGCGAACCGTCCGTTCGTTGCACCACCCGTGTTCATATTGGCGAACGAATAACTTAAAACTTGGCACTAGACTACATCTGTTACCATATGATGGTATTGAAGTACTGGAATGTTCGGACGTAGCCGTTCGAGTGCCGGCTTCGACGGTGGCGACCCGAGACGTGTAAATTAAAGTCCCATTACCAAAATACAGAGACGTGACAGGAAGCGAGACGCTCCGAGATGCCGCCACTCGCCGGAATACGTCGGCTCGACGTCCCACAGTGCGGTGTCCGACGTGCGGTCTCGCAGCCAGTTCAACCACGGAGACCGAAGCGTGATATCCCTCGTCGAACTCCTCCCGGGACTTCCGTACGGCCTCCAGTGGCGACTGGTACTCATCCCCCTCATCACGGGTATCATCGGCTACGGAACCAACTGGGTCGCCATCAGGATGCTGTTTTACCCCGTCGATTTCCTGGGCGTTCGACTCCCGGGACTGAAGAGCGTCGCACCGAGTCTGCCGCGGAAACTCCAGCAGATTCCCGGCGTGATGGAGGGGCTACTCGGCTGGCAGGGCATCATCCCCTCTCGGTCCGCCCGGATGGGTACCATCGCCGCCGAGAAGGGCATCACCCGAATCGCGACTGAGCGGGAG
>JBMCDV010000247.1:0-3068 GCA_048618255.1 Natronomonas sp.
AATCGGCGTCGGTGACGAGGGCGTCCAGTTCCTCTCCGACCCAGACGCCGTTGCCATTGCCGTTGCCGTTGCCGTTGCCACCACACCCAGCTAACCCTACGCTGGCAGCGGTCGCGGCGGTGGCACCGCTGTACTGGAGGAACGTTCGTCGGTCGATGTCTCGCGACATACGGCCATGAATGGGCAATTGTTACATATATCTTCGTGTTTATATGTAGTGTTCGTGGAGAGATAGGCAACCGTCGCCGGTCACACAACGCTTACCCTACAGTCGGCCGACTACCGTGTATGCGAATCGCGCTCCTCGGCGGTACTGGCGACATCGGACAGGGACTCGTCCTTCGGTGGAGTTACGACACCGACCACGAACTGCTCGTCGGCTCCCGTGACCCCGAAAAGGCACGTACGAAGGCCGAAGAGTACGAGACGGAACTCGATAGCCGCGGCGTCGACACCGACATCAAGGGCTTCGAGAACGCGATGGCCGCCGACCGCGCGGACGTGGTGGTGCTCGCCGTCCCGGCGTATCACCTCGTCGACACCGTCGACGACATCGCCGACCGACTCGACGACGAAACCATCCTCGTCACTCCCGCCGTCGGCATGAAACGCGACGACGAGGGGTTCCACTACAACCGTCCCGGTGCGGGCAGCGTCGCCGCACTTGTCGAAGAAGCGAAACCCGACGACGTGCCACTGGTCGGTGCGTTCCACAACCTCCCCGCAGGCGGCCTCTCGAACCTCGACCGCGAGTTCGAGTGGGATACGCTCGTCTTCGGCGACGACGCCAATGCCAAGGACATAGTCGTCGACCTCGCCGCCGAGATAGAGGGGCTCCGCCCACTCGATGTCGGTGGCCTCGCCAACGCCGCCGAGGTCGAGGCGGTGACGCCGTTGCTCATCAACGTCGCGATGGAAAACGACGGACTGCACGACCTCGGCGTGAAGTTCCAGTAGCTACGCCAGCGCCGACAGTTCGACGGCCCCGTCGGATTGAATCCACGCGCTGTGGTTCTTCGTGTCGTAGATGACGACCGCTCCGTCCTCGAGTTCGATGTCCGCACACCGGTCGCGGGTAGTCGGGAGGCTGTCACCGTCGGAGCTGTTTTCGATTGGCGCTGGCATTGTCGTTCGCGGGCGATGTCGCCCTACAGATGTACATTGTCCGGCAACAATGATAAACGTTACCAAGTGTCATACATACGGCGGACAGCGTCCGTCTCGACCATCCTACGGCGCGAACAGTGTGGAATCAAGTGGGAGGCAACCATGTGAAGCCGTATGAGCGAACCAGTCCTCGTCGAGGCGGGCGAGCACACCGCCGAAGAACTGTTGACGCGCCTTCGTAACGGCGACCGCCTCGTCGTCAAAACCGAGATTCTCGGCAGCCCGGAGGAGTTGACGCTGCGCTACGACGGCACGACGTACTACTGTGACACACCGACGACGCTTCACAAACACGACGACGAAGCCGAGATGGAGGACTGCATGCGGCACTACGGATACGTGAAAGAGCGCGGCGCCGAGTGAGGTGTCGCGCTCGGCGACGTCCACCCCGGCCTCGCGGGTCGTCACTCCGTTCCTCTCCGTTCGATATCTGGAGACCCCTCGCTTCGCTCGGCGTCCCGCAATCCACCCCCTTTTTGCGACTCCACGACGCATTCCCGTCAATGGCAGACCTCACGCTCCCGGCGAACCCCGAAGCGCCCGACGTGGCGACGGACGGCGTCTGGCTCCACTGTATCGAGTGCGGCCACGAACACGCCCCCTTCGACGACATCATCTACACCTGCGAGGAGTGCGGCAGCCTCCTCGAGGCGCGCTATGACCGCTACCCCACCTTCGACGACTTCGAGGGGCGCGGCGTCTGGCGCTACAACGCCGCCCTTCCCTTCGAGGAGGGCGTCACCCTGCCGGAGGGAGCGACGCCGCTCCACGAGGCGCCACGACTCGAAGCGGACCTCGGCGTCCGCAACCTCCGGGTGAAACACGAGGGAATGAACCCCACCGGGTCGTTCAAGGACCGCGGGATGACCGTCGGCGTCCGCGTCGCACAGGAACTCGACGTGGGCCGACTGGCCTGCGCCTCGACGGGCAACACCTCGGCGGCGCTTGCGGCCTACGGTGCCCGCGCCGACCTCGAAACGCTCGTCCTGCTCCCCGCCGGCAAGGTCGCCGCCGGGAAAATCGCACAGGCGAGTCTCCACGGTGCCCGGATTCTGGAGGTCGACGGCAACTTCGATTCGTGTCTCGACATCGTCCAGGACCTCGCCGACCGCGGGGAGGCGTACCTGCTGAACTCGCTGAACCCCTTCCGACTGGAGGGCCAGAAGACCATTGGACTCGAAATCTTAGAGGAGTTCCGCGACGACGAGGGGCGGTTCCCCGACCGCATCGTCCTGCCGGTCGGCAACGCGGGCAACACCGCCGCGCTGTACAAGTGCTTCCGGGAGATGGTCGCCAGCGGCGACCTCGCACCGGGCGACGTGCCGAAGCTCACCGGCGTCCAGGCCGAGGGCGCCGCGCCCATGGTCGAAGCCATCGAATCGGGCGCCGAGGACACCGAACGCTGGGAGAACGTCGAGACCATCGCGACGGCCATCCGCATCGGCAACCCCGTCAACGCGCCGAAGGCGCTGCCCGGCATCCGCGAAACTGGCGGCACCGCCGTCGCCGTCTCCGACGAGGAGATTACGACCGCCCAACGTGACCTCGCCGGCGAGGGAATCGGCGTCGAACCCGCCTCCGCGGCGTCGGTCGCCGGCCTGCGGAAACTCCGTGAGTCCGGCGAGGTCGATTCGGGCGAGGACGTGGTGTGTCTGACGACCGGCCACCTGCTGAAGGACCCCGACGCCGCCGCAGCGGCGGGCAACGCCCCCGAACCCGTCCCCAACAGTACGGATGCGGTGCTCGCACACCTCGCCGGCGAGCGGACGGGAGACGGCGGACTGCTCGGTCGGCTTCGCGGCCTGTTCTAGGCGGTCGCGGCTTTCGTTTCGGTCTCGTCGTCGAGAACCAGCGTCTCGGTCGATTCGCCCTCTGTGACCTCGATTTCGTGGGTATCGAAC
>JBMCDV010000248.1:0-3052 GCA_048618255.1 Natronomonas sp.
GCTCTAAACTTCGATACCACATTGACCATCGTCATCGAAGTCGGCGGGGAATAAGTCAGTCCACGCACAGAAACGGTTCCGGGCCACCACACCATTATGCCGTCAGCGCCCAAAATGTCACCAATGGCAGACACCAAAGAGGGTCGGGAGAAACAGGCCGCAGACGAACAGCGGCGACAGCAAGAGCGGGATATCAAGGAAGCGCTGTCCCGTAGCGATGAGTTAGAGCCGCCGACGGAAGACGAAGAACCACCTCGTGAGTGTCACCGCCGCGGTTGTGAGGAACCGCCGGAATTCGTGGTCCGGGAGCGCTACCAGGAGGAGACCGGCCACGGGGCCGTCGTGGCGACGGCGTATCTCTGTCGTGACCACACCGACGAGGAGAGTCCGACGAACCTCGATAACGCCTACTCGGGGTACGTGTTCCGGGTCGACCCGGTCGAGACGGCCTCGGACGCCGACATGGACTGACTGCTGGTCGGTCGAGAGCGGTGTCGAAGAGTAGTTCCAGATGGACACCACGCCGGTTCGGACACACGACTCTAGTCGCCATTCTCATGTATTGGGAATATCACACAATATTAATATGAGTTCTCCACGAACGTTCACCTGTACCAATGACCGAAACAGATATTCAACCGACGGAGACGGTCGACGCTCGGGGGTCGGCGTGTCCCGGACCGTTGATGGACCTCATCGGGAAGATTAGAGCCGCCGAATCGGGGGACGTCGTTCGCCTGCTGAGTGATAACGAGCAGTCGCTCACCGACGTCGAAGAGTGGACGAAGGAGGCTGGGAACGAACTGCTGGCAGTCGAGGAGCGCGAGGACCACTGGGCGTTCTACGTGGAGAAAGCATGACCGACCACGTCGTCATCCTCGGTGGCGGGACCGGTGGGGCAGTGCTGGCGAACGACCTCGCCGACCGACTGGACGGTGAACTCGAAGCCGACGAGGTGCGAGTGACGCTCGTCAACGACGGCCCCGACCACGTCTACAAGCCGGTGTGGCTGTACGTTCCCTTCGGGGAGCGCGAGCCGTCGGACGGCCGTCGCCCGCTATCCGAACTCGTCGACGACCGCATCGACCTCCGTATCGACCGCGTCACGGACATCGACACGGACGCCCAACGGCTCCGGATGCGCGACCGGACGTCGCTCAGGTACGATTACCTCGTCCTCGCGACGGGGTCGACGCTCGCTCCCGAGGAGATTCCGGGCCTGGCCGAGGGCGGCCACGACTACTACAGCGAGTCCGGCGCCGAGATGTTACGCGAGGAGTTGCTCTCGTTCACCGAGGGCCACCTCGTGTTGAGCGTCATCGGGACGCCGCACATGTGTCCGGCGGCGCCGCTGGAGTTCGTGTTCATGGCCGACGACTGGTTCCGGAAACGCGGGCTCCGGGAGGACATCGAGATTACGTACACCTACCCGGTTCAGCGCGTCCACGGCAACCCCCACATCGCCGAATGGGCACGGCCGCTCATGGACGACCGCGACATCAACGTCGAGACGTTCTTCAACGCCGAATCGGTCGACGCCGAGGCCGAACGGATTACCTCGATGGAGGGGACGGACCTCGAATACGACCTGTTGGTCGGCATTCCGCCGCACCGCGGCGTCGACCTCATCGAGGAGGCCGGACTCGGTGCCGACGGCTGGGTCGAAGTCGACAACCACACCCTCGAAGCCGAGCAAGCCGACAACGTCTACGCCATCGGTGACACCGCGGATACGGGCGCCCCGAACGCCGGCAGCGTGGCCCACTATCAGGCCGGCGTCGTCGGTCGGCGACTCGCAAGCGACATTCGCGGTCGGCCGGCGACGGCGACCTACGAGGGGAAGACGCTGTGTTTCCTCGA
Organism: Natronomonas sp.; assembly: GCA_048618255.1. Classification (GTDB taxonomy): domain Archaea; phylum Halobacteriota; class Halobacteria; order Halobacteriales; family Haloarculaceae; genus Natronomonas. The sequence goes on from JBMCDV010000248.1 coordinate 1,861, forward strand.
GACGGGCATGGATTCGGCGTCGTTCGTGGAGTTCGACTACGAGAAACCGCCCTCGCCCGTGCCGCCGTCGGAGAAAATCCACTGGGCGAAACTGGCGTACAACGAGTCCTACTGGCTCACCGCACGGGGGTTGCTCTGAGGATGTCCGGCGAAGCCACCGAGATACCGACGGAGTTGGAAGCGGCCATCGAGGAGAACCCGGAAGCGGTCGCCGAATTCGTCCAGCGACTGGATGCCGTCAACGAACTGCTGGACGTGCTCGCACTGGGTGAGAGCGCACTCACCGACGAGATGGCGCGAGACCTCGCCGACACGACATCGACGCTCGCGGAGTCCGCCGACGGCCTCGCGACCGACGAGACCGTCGGATTGGCCGAGAGCGTCGGCCAAAACGGCGCGGAACTGCAGGACGCCCTCGAAACCCTCGTTACCCTCCAGCGGACGGGCGCTCTAGACGAGTTGGTCGAACTCGCGAGCGTGGCGACGCTTTTGACGGCGGCGCTCGACGACGAGATGGTTCGGTCCCTCGCGGCGACCGGGTCCTCGCTGGGGGAACTCGCCCAGACGGCCGCCGACGACGGGACCCACGACGGACTGGAGACGGTTCTCGAAAGCGTCGGCGACGCCGAACGGCAACCGAGCGAACGCGTCGGCGCACTCGGCCTGGTGAAAGCGGCACGGGACCCCGACATCCAGTACGGCCTCGGCTACGTGCTTTCGATTGCACGAGCCATCGGGGAGAACAGACGGCCAGCGGACGACGCCTGACTCGGCACTCAGGACTCGGTCGGGTTCGTCATCGGGTCGTCGAACACCCGCCCCGAGAGCGAATCGACGACGAGTCGGTGGAACGTCATCGAGAGGTCCTCGACAGGCGTATCCGGGAGTACGCTCATCGTCGGGACAGTCGCGTTGTCGGCGATTGCGGCCGCCGCGGCGGCGTGTTCTGACTCCGGGACGGCTTCGATTGGCCCGCGCGCCTGGACGCTTTCGGCGGGCTCGGTGGTGAACACGGTGAACGTCGCAACGTCGGTCGTATCGAGAAACGCCATCTTCCGGCTGTCGTCGTCGTGGGCGAACTGGAAGTACAGATGCGTCCCGTCGTAGCCGAACGACTCCGGGATTGCGTAGGTCTCCGCACCGTCAGTCAGCGAGAGGACGCCGGCGCCGTCGGCTCTGAGCAGTGCATCGA
>JBMCDV010000249.1:0-3050 GCA_048618255.1 Natronomonas sp.
ACGACGGCATCTCCATCGCGTGGGCGGCCACCGAGTACCTCCACAACGAGGTCGGCGCGTTCACGCTGTTTGCGACGCACTACCACGAACTCACGACGCTGGCCGAGGAACTCCCGCGCGTCGAGAACGTCCACGTCGCGGCGGCCGAACGCGACGGTGACGTAACCTTCCTGCGGACTATCGAGGAGGGGCCGACCGACCGCTCCTATGGCGTCCACGTCGCCGGTCTCGCTGGCGTCCCCGACCCCGTCGTCGACCGGGCGGGAGACGTACTGGACCGCCTGCGCTCGGAGCGGGCAATCGAGGCGAAAGGCGGTGGTGACGGTGGCGAACCGATTCAGGCAGTCTTCGATTTGGGCAGCGGCGACTTCAGGGGAGAAGCCACGTCGGACGGCGGCGATAGCCCGGACCTGCCGCCGGGAACCGAATCCGTCCTCGAAGAACTGCGGGAGACGGACGTAAACGAGGTGCCGCCGGTCGAACTGATGGCCCGAGTACAGGAGTGGCAACAGCGGGTGAACGACCGATGACCGAACCGGGACCGACCGAACGGCTTCGAGCACTCCACGACACCATCGACCGCAACTGGTTTCGCTGTCTCGCGGTCGCGGCGGCCGTCGTCCTCGTCGTCGCGACGGTCGTGAAGTTCGCTGCCGAGCCATTCGAAGTGAACCAGGACTCGGCGTTGTTCCAACACGCCGGTTGGTACATCACACAGGGCGCGACGCCGTACGTCGACTTCTGGGACCTCAAGCCGCCGCTCATCTACGCGGTGACGACGCTACTCGCCCTCCTCTCCGGCGGGAACATGGCCGTCTTGCACGTCCTGAGCGTGTTCGTCGCCGTCCTCGCCGTCTGGTCCGGTGTGGTCGTGGTCGGCGTCCTCACCCACCGGCTCACCGACGATGGCTTCGCCGCCGTCGTCGCCGGATTGACGATGTTCGTCGTGCCGACGGTGTACGCCTTCCCCGCCTCCGGCATTCGGCCGAAGTACTTCGCGTTCTGTTTCGGCGCCGCGGCGCTGCTACTCGCCATCGAGGACCGGCCCGCCGCAAGCGGCGCCGCGGCGGCGGCCAGCGCCGGCTTCTGGCAGTTGGGCGGGGGCCTCGCGATACTGGTTGTCGCCATCGGTTTCCAGCGCGGCGGGTGGCGAGCGAGCGGCCGGACGGTCGCCGGCGGTCTCGCCGTCGCCATCGCCGTCGTCGGCCCGTTCGTCGCCGCCGGACTGGCCATCCCGCTGTTCGTCGAGGCCGTCCTCGCGCCGGTGTACGGCGTCGAGGGGTACACCATCCCCGGACGGCTCCTCGCCGTCGTCGTCGAAATCGGTCTCGGCGGCGTCGTCTTCGTCGCCGTCGGCGCCTACGGGTGGCTCCGCGGATTCGCGGCTGACCGCCGACGGTACTGGTGGGTCGTGTTGGGTGGCGTCGGCTACACCGGACAAGTGTTCCTCGAGATGCAGGGGGCAATCGAGTTGATACTGCTCTTCTTGTTCCTCTCGGTCGGTGTCGGTATCATCGTCGCTCACGCCGAGTTGCCGTCACGTCGATGGCGAGTCGTCGCCGTCGTCGTCGTGTTGGCCCTCGCGGGCGGCTACTGGGCCGCCGCACCGGTGACGCCGCTCAAGGACGACCTCGAGAACACGCAAGCCGAGCTGGACGGGCCGAAATACGAGACACTGCCACCGATTCCGGAGGGTGCGCCGTCGATGCAGACCATCTACTGGGAGAAACAGCAACCCGAGATGTGTCACTACCGATTCGGCGAGAAACAGCGGGCGTTCGAGGCACGGATGGGTGGCGACCTAACGAAATCCCAGTGCGGGCAGTGGCCGTTCGAGGAACCGCCACGGGAGTGGTTGCTCGGAGGGTTGGTGTGAGCGGTTCCGAGTCGGAACTCACACTACGACGCTCCGCAGAAAGCCGACGAACAGCACGCCGAAGCCGCCGATTTCGCCGACGACGAGCAGCCACATCGCGCCGCTGACGACCCACGGCGGCAGTTCCCGCTTCCCGAGGCGGTGGGGTTCGCGGAACTGGTTGTCCGTATCCCGGAGCAGGCCGTGGACGACGTAACTGGCGACGGCGGCAGCGAAGAAGAACAGCGGGACGCCCACCGCCGCGACCGTCACGGCCGTTCCGTAGGGGTTGAACCTCGCGAACTCGTAGATGACGAGCGCGGCGAAGGCGTACAGCAGCGATGCTCTGTGTGCGGTGTCGACGTAGAACGGGGCGTCGGCATCCTCGGAGTGCCACATGTGGCGGTACTTCCAGACGCCTGTGAGAAGGCCGAAAAGCAGGAAGCCGCCGCTACCGAGGAGTGCGAGTGTCGGGCCGGGAGCGAGCATACGCTGTCTCCGGCGGCCGCTCCTACATCAATTGCGTCTTCGAGTCCACGTCAAAGCGGTACAGTTCGGGTTCGCCGGCGAGGTGGGCGGCGATTTCGGCCTGGAACGACTCGAAGTGGTCGCTCCCCATGTGGGCGTCGACGGCGTCGCCGTCCTCGTACTGCTCGATGACGCGGACGGTGTTGGGCGACTCGATGTCGGTCGTGACGCGGTAGTCGATGACGCCGTCCTCGGCGCGGGATTCGACGGCGAGTTCTTCGACGAGTTCGAGTGCGTCCTCGCGGCTGTCCGGTGCGATGGGTAACTCCGCGTGCATCACTATCATACAGTCGGTCATCGGCGACCGTCGTGAAAAGCGTTCCCGGCCCGTGCACGGAGCGCGGACACGGATATTTATGCCACAGCGGACGAAGGTGCTGACGACCCCGTTCGATGAGCCCCGACATCCGCGAACTCGACGACGACACGCGCGACAGAATCGCCGCCGGCGAGGTGGTCGAGCGCCCCGCCTCCGTGGTCAAGGAACTGCTGGAAAACGCCATTGACGCCAAAAGCGACCGTATCCACGTGGAAATCGAGCAGGGCGGGCGGTCTTTGATCCGGGTGGCTGACAACGGACAGGGGATGGGCCATGATGACGCCCTGCTGGCCATCGAGCGGTACGCCACCAGCAAGATTTTCTCCAAGGCAGATCTCTCATCCATCC
>JBMCDV010000250.1:0-3025 GCA_048618255.1 Natronomonas sp.
ACGCCGGCTACATGACCGGCCAAATCCTCGCGGTCAACGGCGGCATGGAGTGGTAGGCCATCGGCCGCCGCTCGGGTCGGCGCTTCCGTCCCGAACGCTTAGGACAGTTCCCCCGTGAGTCGGAACTATGCCCGACGTTGCTGTCATCGGTGCCTCGATGACGAAGTTCGGACAGCGCGAGACGTGGGTGCGCGAACTGCTCGCCGAGGCCGGCGAAGCCTGTCTTGACGACGCGGGCGTTGCACCCGACGCCGTCGACCATCTCTACGTCTCGAACATGGCCAGCGGCGAGTTCGAGGGACAGACCGGTGTCCCGAACGCCCTCGCCCACGACCTCGCTGCTGTCCCGGCGTACACGGCACGCATCGACCAGACCTCTTCCTCCGGCGGGGCCGGCATCTACGCCGCCTGGCAGTCGGTCGCCAGCGGGGCCAGCGACATGACGCTGCTCGTCGGCGGCGAGAAGATGACTCACCGAACGACCGGTGAGGCGACCGACGTTATCGCCTCGCTTACCCACCCCGTCGAGTACAAACACGGTGTGACACTGCCGTCTTTCGCCGGGCTCACGGCTCGACTGTACCTCTCGCAGTTCGACGCGCCACGGGAGAGCCTCGCGAAGGTCGCGGTGAAGAACCACGCCAACGGTGCTCGGAATCCACACGCACAGTTCCAGAAGGAAATCGACGTCGAGACTGTCATGGAGTCCCCGATAGTCGCCGACCCGTTACGACTGTACGATTTCTGTCCAATCACGGACGGGTCGGCGGCGCTTCTGTTCTGTTCGGCGGAAAATGCCAGCGAGTACACCGACGAATACGCCGTCGTTTCCGGAATCGGCGGCGCGACAGACACCCACGTCGTCCACGAGCGCGCCGACCCGACAACGATGGGTGCCGTCGTCGAGTCGGGACAGGAAGCCTACGGGATGGCCGGCCTCGGCCCCGACGATATCGACGTCGCCGAACTCCACGACATGTTCACCATCCTCGAGTTCCTCCAGATGGAAGGGCTGGATTTCGCACCCAAAGGCGAGGCGTGGAAGGAGATGGACCGCGGAACGACCGAACTGGACGGCGAGTTACCTATCAACACCTCCGGCGGCCTGAAATCGAAGGGACACCCGCTCGGCGCCTCCGGTGTCGCACAGGGCTACGAGATTTACAAACAGGTGACCGGTTCGGCAGGGGACCGGCAGGTCGACGCCGACGTGGGATTGGCCTGCAACGTCGGTGGTTTCGGAAACTGTGTCACCACCGCCATCATGGAGGGTCGACGATGACGATGGAGGCCTACCGCTACGAAGACGGCTCGATAACGTACCCCGGCCACCCCATCGGCCCGGACGGCAGCGAACCGGTCGACACCGTCGACCTCGCGGAGTACACTGCCGAAGTCGTGACGTGGACGACGTCCAACGCGACGCCGCCGGGCGTTCGCGAACCGAACCATCTCGCAATCGTGGAGTTCGACGTCGACGGAACGCCCGTGCGTGCGCTCGGACAACTCGCGACCGGGGACGTCGATATCGGTGACGAGGTCGAACCGGTGTACTGCGAGGAGTTACGCGACCCCGAGGCCGGCATTCGGGAACCGGACAGTCAGGAGTGGGACGGCTACCGATTCGAACCCGTCTGACCGTCGACGCCGTCGTCGTCAGCGTCGCTTTCCTCGCCGTCGACCTCGCGTTTTATCGATTCCAGTTCCGCGTCCACGTCGATGTCGACGGCGTCGTCTTCTGACGCTTCGCGAACGGTGATGCCGACGCTGTCGTCGACGCGCCCGCGCTTCGCTCGGGGCGTCTCGGTCGCCGCTGCCAGTCGGTCGTCGACCTCTTCGCGGAGCGAACGGGCTTCCTCGAGCAGTCGTCGAATCTCTGGGTCGTCGGGTCGGCCGCCCGCAGCGGCGTTTTGAACCTCCACGAGTGCGTCGTCGAGCTTTCGAAGCGTCGACCGACTCACCTCTGCGAGTCGGTCGCTACGTTCGTTCGAGCCGTCCTCGAATGCTCGCCCCTCGGCCAGCCTGATGGCGCCTCCGAGCAACTCGAGAACGCGAATGCTCGTCTCCAGCAGCGAAATTAGCGCCGGAATGGAGTACTGTTCGGTGAATCGGAACAGCTCTCCGGGCGTCGGCGGCCGGGGAAGTCCCCCGGGCCCGCGCGGTGGGGATTGCAGTTCCTCCCGAAGCGCTTCGAGCGTGTCGGTGAGGTCGTCCGTGGCGGCTGTGAGCTCCCGTTCACGGTCGTTCATACGCGTGTGTCGGTGGCCGACGACCAAAACCTCGTGGGTGGCCGTCGGTTCGGGACGTACCTCGGTGGTGAATCCGAGGGCTCCATCGGCCGAATGCGTCCGAACGTTTATACTCCTCGCGGACTTTTCTTCAGAGGAATAGCCAATGAAATTCGAATCGCCGCCGCCGTTCGACGCGGCGGTCGCAGAAACGCTCTCGGCGGTGAAAGAGCGAGGCGGTTCGGTGCTCGTCGTGGGCCCCTCCGAAGCATCGCACACCGATATCTGTCGACGCTTCCTCGATGGAGACACCGAGGAAATCGCCGTTCGGACCGAACGCTCTATGACCGGTGGAAACACCGTCGATAGAGTCATCGACCGGACGATTCCGACACGGAGTGCGTCCGCGAGTCGGACGGCGAGGGAGCCGTCACCGAGGACCCTCGACATCGAGTCGGTCAGCGAGGACCTCCGAGCCGAGATGCGCGATGCCGCAGGCGGGGCGTCGTCGTTGCGGGTGTGTTTCGACTCGCTTCGTCCGTTCGTCGATTCGGGGGAAGACCGACGACTCGCCGACGCGCTCGAAGCGATTCGTTCGACTGCTCGCGAGACGGACGCAGTGGTCCACTTCCACCTCCCGGCGATGCCGGCGGCGGTGCCATCGACGCTGTTCGATGCTGTCGATTTGGTCGTCGAGGTACGTCGGCAAGGCGATGCTACGTACCAGCGTTGGCAGTTGGATTCCGGAGAGCCGACGACGGAGTGGATTCCGGTTTAGGCTGACCAAAAACTTTTAG
>JBMCDV010000251.1:0-3008 GCA_048618255.1 Natronomonas sp.
ATTCGATGTGCTGGACGTGGCTGTACTTCAGGACGTTCATGAACTCCTCGACGCGGACGCTGCCGGCCTCGCCGACCCGGCGGACGTCGTTGCGTGCGAGGTCGACGAGCATGGTGTGTTCGGCCCGCTCCTTGTCGTCGGCGAGCATCTCGCCGGCCAACCGTCGGTCCTCGACCGGGCTGGTGCCGCGGGCACACGTTCCCGCGATTGGGTTACTCATCACCTCACGCCCCCGGACGGACACCAGCGTCTCGGGCGAGGCACCGACGACCGCGAGGTCGTCGTAATCGAGGACGTACATGTACGGCGAGGGGTTGATGTCTCGGAGCGCTTCGTACAGACCCAGCGGGTCGATTTCGCCGTCGAGTTCCCGCGTTCGGGAGATGACGCCCTGATAGATGTCGCCGTCGAGGACGTGCTCTTTGGCCGTCCGGACTGCGTCCTCGTAGTCGGCTTTCGGTCCGGCACGCTCGGCGATGGGTCGGTAACCGCCCGTCGTCAACTCCTCGGCGTCGGCGAGCAGCGACTCGACGCGGGCGACCTCCTCGCGAAGTCGGTCGTACACCGCTTCGGGGTCGTCGTCCGCTCGAATCACGGGCGTAAACACCAACTCGACGGTGCCGGCGGCGTCGTCGAAGACGACCGTCTTCGTGGTGAGGACGAACTGCGCGTCAGGGAACCGCGAATCCGGGCGGTCGATGCCGACCTCGTCCAACCAGAGGTCGTACACCGCGTCGTAGGCGAGAAAGCCCACGAGTCCACCCTGCAACTGCTGTCGTTCGGTGTCGGGGAAGTTCCGCAACGGAACGTCGGGCAGGGATTCCCGTAGTTTGGCCACCGTATCGCCGCCGTTGGGGTCGAGCAGCCCCTCGTAACGGTCGTCCATCACGTCGACCGAGGCGTCACCGTCGACGGTGACGACCGCGGCGGGGTCGTAACCAACGAAAGAGTACCGGGCGTGGCGGTCCGCGCCGTGACCCGCGGTAAACGCACCGTCGGGGTCGCTGGAGGCAACCTTCTCGGCACTCTCGAGGAGGAAAGCGTGGTCGGCGCCGTCGGTGTCGGTCGTCCGGCCCGTCAGCGCCGCGTAGGCTACGAGCGGTTCCGGCGTCGCGTCGAGTTCCTCCACCGCCCGGACGACGACCGGCCCCTCCCCCGCGAGCGCCACGAACTCGTCTTTCGAAATCACGGTCGCCCCCCAGCGGCTCGAACGAACGCCGAAACAGCGTCGGCGTCCTTCCGTCCCGGGTCGCTCTCGACGCCGCTTGCGACGTCAACGCCGAACGGGCGGACGGTTTCGACCGCCTCCGCGACGTTGTCGGGCGTCAACCCTCCCGCCAGTACGACCGGCGACTCCAGCGTCTCGACGAGTTCTCGCGTCCGTTTCCAGTCGTGGGTCTCTCCGGTCCCGCCCGCGCCGTCGCCGTCGAGGGAATCGACCAACAGTGCGTCGGCGACGGTGTCGTAGGCAGGGGCCGACTCGGGGGAGACCGCCTTCACGACATCGCCGTGGATTTTCGCCGAGAGAAAGGCGAGGTCGCCGGGTGTCAGTTCGCCGTGGACCTGTACCACGTCGGGCTGAACGCGAGAGGCGAGTTCAACGGTTTCTTCCGGCGTTTCGTGCATCGTCACGAGCACCGTCGTCACGAACGGCGGTGCGGCCCGAGCCAACTCGACGGCTCGTTTGGCCGAAATCTCACGCGGCGTGTCGACCGACACGTCGACGATGAAGCCGACGGCGTCCGCCCCGGCCTCGACCACCGCATCGAGGTCCTCGTGGGTCGTCGTCCCGCAGACTTTCACACGCGTCATGGGTCGAACTCCCGCAACGAGTCGAGTTGGGCGGCAGCGGCCCCCGAATCGATGGACTCGCGTGCGGCGTCGACGCCCGCTTCGAGGCTGTCGGCCTCTCCGGAGACGTAGATGGCAGCCCCAGCGTTGGCCAGGATGATGTCGCGTTTCGCACCGTCGACATCGCCGTCGAGGATGCCGCGCATGTCCGCAGCGTTCTCGGTGGGTGAGCCACCGCCGACCGCCGAGAGGTCGTGGGTCCCGACACCGAGGTCATCGGGCGTGACCGTGTACTCGGTCACGTCGTCGCCGTCGACTTCGGCGACGGTCGACTCCCCGTGGACACCGATTTCGTCGAGACCAGCACCGTGGACGACGAGCGCGCGCTCGACGGCCATCTGCGAGAGCGCATCGGCCAACACGGGAACGAGAGCCTCGTCGTAAACGCCGACGACCTGGGCGTCCGCATCGGCCGGGTTCGTCAGCGGCCCGAGAACGTTGAATATCGTCCGCATTCCGAGTTCCTTCCGCGGGCCGATGACGGCCTTCATCGCCGGATGGAACACCGGCGCGAGCATGAACCCCATGCCGGTCTCTTCGATGCACTGCTCGACGGCTGGTGGTTCGGCGTCGATGGTGACGCCGATTTCCTCCAGTACGTCCGCGCTTCCCGATGACGACGACACCGAGTAGTTGCCGTGTTTCGCGACGGGGACACCCGCCCCCGCGACGACGAACGAACTCGTCGTCGAGACGTTGATGGTGTCGTGGCCGTCGCCGCCCGTTCCGCAGGTGTCGACGAGCGGCTCGCGGTCGGGGTCGATGCGTCGGGCCGCATCTCGCATCCCCTGTGCGAACCCGGCGATTTCCGCTTCCGTCTCGCCTTTCGAGCGCAGCGCCGCCAACAGCGCACCGATCTGTGCCTCCGTCGCCTCCTCGAAGACCATCGCCGCAGCGTCCCGCGCCTCCGCCATCGAGAGGTCTTCACCGTCCGTAACTCGTCGAATATGTTCTTTCATTGTGGACACCAATGACCAATTTTGAGTTATGATGTACAAATCCGTACACCAGTATAAGGCTGTCGCTACAGCGGGCGCTCGTCAGTCGGCCCACAAAGAAGTCGAATCGGAGAATCCGGACGCGAGAGCTTATTCGCCCGTCGGTGCGGGGATAGCTGGGGCCTCGACGAGTTCCGGAAGCCCGCGCGTGCCCGGCTG
>JBMCDV010000252.1:0-3008 GCA_048618255.1 Natronomonas sp.
CCTTGTCGTACTGGTCGAGTTCCACGTCGACGTCCTCCCAGCCCTGGACGCGGTCCGTGAGCATGTTCTGACCGCTGTCGTCGGCATCCGGGTCCATCGCCAGCCCGTACTCGTCGCGGAGTTCCTTGATGACGCCCATCATCAAGGCCACGTCGGTGCCGGGTCGGAACCGGACGAACTCGTCGGCGTGGGCCGCGGTTTTGGTGAACCGTGGGTCGAGAACGAGTATCGTCCCGCCGCGTTTCTGCCCCTCCAAGATGTGCTGCATCGCGATGGGGTGGGCTTCGGCTGGGTTCTGCCCGACGATGATGTTCAAATCGAAGTTCCGGTAGTCCGAAACCGTGTTCGTCATCGCACCGTACCCCCACGTGTTCGCCAGCCCTGCAACCGTCGTCGAGTGGCAGATGCGCGCCTGGTGGTCGATATTGTTCGTCCCCATGAACGCCGCGAGCTTTCGGATGGCGTAGGACTCCTCGTTGGAGTGGTGGGCACTCCCGAGTAACATTACGCTCTCGCGGCTGTGTTCTTCGTCGACGTCGACTGCATCGCTCGGCGATACGTCAGAGTCAGGCCACAGCGCCCGGATGTCGGTGGCGAGGCGGTCGTAGGCCGTATCCCACGAGAGCTTCTGCCACTCGCCGTCCTCCCGAATCATCGGGTGTTTGAGGCGCTTTTCGGAGTGTTCGGTCTCGTAGATGCCCGCCCCTTTCGAGCAGAGCGAACCGTTGTTTATCGGGTGGTCTTCCCACGGTTCCATGCCGACGAAGGAGTTACCCTTGCGCTCGCCGTGGAAGCCACAGCCAACCGAACAGTAGTTGCAGATGGTCTTTGTCAACTCGCCTTCCGTATCCTGTCCGTCGACCTCGTCGTCGTTCTGGGCGAGTACCTGCCCGGCCGTACCGCCACCGAGTGCCGCCACGCCCGCCAGCGCGCTCGCCTTCATGAACGACCGCCGGTCGAGGTCGAGGGAGACTGGTTCCGTGCTCATTCCATTAGTTGGCTCTCTGCCTCGTCTTTGCTTGCGATTCCCTAGCACGTTAGAAACCATCCTATATTAAAATACGGGGCCAGCTGTGGACATGTTTTTAAATCATTGACCGAAAACCGAGAATATTCAACTAGTTTTCGTTTCTATTCTGAAAGGAATCGTCGCAAGGCATATATCCGCGGTAGCATTGAACATACTCGATGAATGTAGGGGCGTTCGTCTGCGGCTGTGGTGGAACGTGTAGTGTCGACCTCGAAGGGGTCCGGGAGGGCGTCCGCGATGTCGATGTCGTCGCCTCCTCGGAATTGCTCTGTGAGGGCGGCCTCGACGGCGTCGAACACGTCATCGACGAGTACGACCTCGACCAGCTCATCGTGACGGCTCCCGACGACCGCTGTCGGAAGACGTTCCGTGAGGTACTCGACCGGAAGGGGCTACACCCGGAGGCCGCGGCGTTCGTCGACCACAGGGAACGTAACGCGTGGGTCCACGACGAGGCGGCTGCCACCGACAAGACCGCACGCCTGCTCAATGCGACCCACGCCGGCCTACAGGAAGAGGCCGTCTCCCGAACGGTGTCGCGAGAAGCCGGCGACGAGGTCGCCGTCATCGGCGACGTCGAGGCGGCAGCAGCCCTCGCCGACTCCGCGGACGTGACGCTCGTCGCCGACGGTAAGGAGTTCGCAAACGTCGACGTCGACCTCGAAGACGTCGACATCGCCCGAGGGACAGTCGTCGACGTCGAGGGGTCCTTCGGCGAGTTCGAACTCACGCTCGAATCGCGGGTCACCGACGCCTGCATCGACTGCATGGAGTGTGTTCGGGACGGACCCGACAGCGTCACCGCGCGGCCGGTCCAGATTCCCGCTGACGCCCCCGACGGCGAGTGGACCGACGTGTGTCCCACGGACGCCATCGAGATGGAGGGAACGACCCGTCGAATCGTCGTCGACCAGGTGGCCTACCCCGACGCCGTCCCCGACACCCGCGGCGGTCGCGTCGGCTACTACACCGGTCCCGTCGACGCCGCTACGACGGCGGCAATCGAAGCCCACCTCGGCGGCATCGAGAAGCCAGCCTTCCTCGACCTCGAGATGGACGTGTGTGCCGCGGGTGAATCCTCCCAGCAGGGCTGTACCGCCTGTACCGACGCCTGTCCGCACGACGCGGTCCAGCGACCCACCATCGACTCCGTGGAGTTCGACGAGGTTGCCTGTCAGAACTGCGGGGCCTGCACGTCGGCGTGTCCCACGGGTGCGACGAAGCTTCGTGAACCCTCCAACCGACGCATCGCCCGCGAAGTCGAGGCCCTTCTCACCGCCGAGAACGACGACGGTGGATGGCTGTTCTCCCGCGGGACCGACGGCATCGAGCGACCGGTCGTCGCCTTCGTCTGCTCGGAGCGGGCCGCCGACCGCCTGCGAGAGTACGGCCGCCGAGCCGCACTCGATGAAGGCATCTCCTACCCCCCGGTGTTACCCGTGGAGGTCAACTGCACCGACACGGTCGGCGAGGCCCACGCTCTCCACGCGCTGGCCGCCGGCGCCGACGGCGTCGCGGTCGTCGGCTGTGGAGAGGCCTGTCTCCACTCCGGCCCCGACCCGAAGGCCGAACTCGTCGAGCGACTGAATCGCGCCTGCTCCGACCTCGGGGTCGGCGAGCGCGTGACGTTTCTCGCACCGGGGTCCGACCCCGAGGCCTTCTGTGCGGAACTGGAGTCGTTCGTCGACGGCCTCGACGAGTCGCCGGTTCCCACCGGCGAACACGAGGCGACGGGCACTATCGACGGCGACATCGACCGTCCGGCGTTCGCCTCCCACGCGTGGGCTCTCGAATCCGTTCGCGTGCTCCTCGAACACGTCGAGCCCGAGCGCGAAATCGTTCGTGGACTGAAGGACTTCGGTCGGATGGAGGTGTCGGACGCCTGCAACCTGACGCCGACGTGTACGACGCTCTGTCCGACCGACGCCATCCAGCGGACCGACGACGGCGACCTGCTTTTCAACCACGAGCGCTGTGT
>JBMCDV010000253.1:0-2970 GCA_048618255.1 Natronomonas sp.
ACCATCACCCGGCCGGAGACGTGCCCGGACTGTGACGGCGCGGGGCATCCCCCGGACGCCGACGCCCGCACCTGTTCGGCGTGTAACGGCCAGGGCCAGCGGACGACGGTCCGCCAGACCCCTCTGGGACGGGTCCAGCAGACCCAGACCTGCCAACAGTGCGACGGCGAGGGGACGATTTACTCCGAGACGTGTTCGACCTGCCGCGGCGAGGGGCAAATCCGAAACGAGGCGACCCTACAGGTCGAAGTGCCCGCCGGCATCCGGAGCGGTCAGACCCTCCGGATGGAGCGGGAGGGCGCCCCCGGAGAGAACGGCGGCCCGAAGGGCGACCTGCTGGTCGAAATCGAAGTCGAGGAGGGAGAGGAGTTCGAACGCGACGGCGACGACCTCCGGTATCGGCTCCCCATCTCCTTCCCGCAGGCCGTCTTCGGCGACACCGTCGAGGTGCCGACGCTGGACGGCACCGTCGAGATGGACGTTCCGGCCGGCACCCAGAGCGGCGAGACGTTCCGCCTGCGCGATAAGGGCATGCCACGCCTCCAGCGGCGTGGCCACGGCGACCTCTACGTGAAAGTGCAAATCGTCACGCCCGACAGCCTCAACGACGAACAACGCGAGGCCCTGGAGGCCTTCGCCGAGGCCGGCGGCGAGGATATCGACGTCGAGCAGGGCTTCTTCGAGAAACTGAAGAGCTCCTTCTAATCGTCGTCCGACCGCGGACGGACGAGGTCCGCGAGCGTGACCGTACAGCCGAGCAGCCACCCCAGCGGCGTGGCGATGCCGACCCACATCAACACGACGCCGATGCCTTCGAGGCTGTAGTTGTTCCGGAGGAACTCGTTGAGACCGCCGACGAACAGCACGTTATCGAGCAGGTAGATGGCGAGTTCCTCGCTGCCTTCGAGGACGCCGCTCAGCGATGGGTCGTACAGCGCCGCGACGACCGGCGGCAGGAAGATAGCGTTCATCGCGAAGGGGTACGCGAAGACGACGGTCGTCCCGCGACCGCCGATTTTGGTGAATCCGGCCGCCAAGCCGGCAGAGACGACGGCGACGACGCTGGCGGCGCCGACGGCGACGAAGCCGTCGAAGGAGAGTCGCACGCGGGCGAGTGCGGTCAGCAGTCCCCACAGCACCGCCGCGAGGACGACCACGCCGATGACGCCGAGTCGCGTCGTCGCACTGTCGAATCGGCTGGCGTTGAACCGAGCGGCGAAGCCGACGAGCAACAGCGGATACAGCACGGCGACGACGGGGATTCCCAGCGCCATCCACAGCCGGTATTTGACTTTGTCACCTTGCGTCCGGGGTTTCCACTTGCCGAGCACGCTGTGAACGGCGGTTCGCTGTCGTGGGAACACCAACTCCATCCACGTCTCGTGGAGCCGTACCACGTCGATTTTGACTCCCTCGACGAGACCGCCGTCTGACATACCCTCACCGTCCCGGCGCGATTAAAAATAGGTTCCGGCTATCGGGGCCGACCGAGGCCTACCAGCCGTCGGGGCCGAAGTCGGGGTCGATGAGTCGCCGCCGTTCGTCGAGTGCGTCGATGCGCTCGATATCGGCCGCCGAGAGGTCGACGCCGAGCGACGACCAGTTGTCGCGGATGTGGGCCTCGCTGGTCGCCTTCGGAATCGCGGTGACGCCCTTCTCGCGGAGCCACGCGAGGCTCACCGCCGCCTCGCTGACGCCGTAGTCGTCTGCGATATCGGAGAGCACGTCGACGTCGAAGACGTCCCCTCTGGCTAGCGGCGAGTACGCGACGAGTTCGATGTCCGCCTCCGCACAGTACTCCCGCAGTTCTCGCTGCTGGAGCAATGGATGCATCTCGACCTGATTGGCGAAGATGGGCGCGTCGATGGCCTCGCGGGCCGCATCGAGGTGTTCGGGTTCGAAGTTCGAGACGCCGATGCGCTCGATGACGCCGGAGTCGTACAGTTCCTCGAAGGCCGACAGCGTCCCCTCGGGGTCGTAGGCGTCCGCGGGCCAGTGGACGTACAGCAAATCGAGATAGTCGGTGCCGAGGCGGTCGAGACTCGCCTCCGTCGAAGCGAGCACGTCGTCGTGGGCGAGTTGGTCAATCCACACTTTCGTCGCGAGGAACACGTCCTCGCGGTCGACGGAGGCGGCGTCGATGCCCGCACCGACGGCGTCTTCGTTGCCGTAGGCCTGTGCGGTGTCGACGTGTCGATAACCGACGTCGAGGGCGGTCCGGACGGATTCGGTACACTGTTCGGGGTCGTCGTTCTGCCACGTGCCGAAGCCGAGCGCCGGCATGCCGCTGTGGTCGGGAACGCTGTTGCTCTCCTGTTGTGACATACTGGCGACTTCGGGGGTGGCGCCGAAAACCGTTGCGGCACCGGCGAGGGTTCCCTCGAGTCAACGGCGGAAAACCGCAAGGGTGTTGTTGGCGGATACTGAAGCGCGTTCGTGGCCGTTCAGTACCGATACGTCGCTCTCGTGCTGTGTACGCTCGCGTTCACCGCGACGATGGTCGCACGGCTGGCTATCAGCCCGCTGGTGCCCGACATCACCGCCGATTTTACGGTCTCGAAGGGCGCCGTCGGCCTCGCCCTCTCCGGAATGTGGGCCGCCTACGCGCTCTCGCAGTTCCCGAGCGGCATCCTCGCCGACCGCTTCGGAGAACGGGGCGTCATCCTCGCGGCCGTCGGTATCACTGCCGGCGCGAGCATCCTGCTGTCGCTGTCGCCGACGTTCGCCGTCTTCGCGTTGACCGTCGTCGCGCTCGGTGCGGGGGCCGGCCTCCACTACAGCGTCGCGACCTCGTTTCTCGCCCGGCACTTCGAGCAGGTCGGTCGCGCAATCGGCGTCCACGTCTCCGGAGGACCGCTGGCCGGCCTCACGACTCCCGTTGCCGCCGCAGCGGTCGGCGCACGCTACGGGTGGCGGGCGGCAATGCTGCTCGGTGCTGCCGTCGCCGTCCCCGTGTTCGTGCTGTTTTAC
>JBMCDV010000254.1:0-2951 GCA_048618255.1 Natronomonas sp.
ACCGACGGCCTCCGAAAACAGCGCCTCGAGCGGTGAACCTTCGTCCGGCAGTGTCACGTCGGCGCCGGCCTCGCCGACCATTTCCGCGAGCGACACCGCGAGGCCGCCGTGGCTCACGTCGTGGGTGGAGCGTGTGGTTTCGTAGTCGGCTACTTCCGCGATGGCCCCGACGACCTCTGCCGCGTTCTCGGGCACCGCTGGGAACCGGTCGGTGCCGCCGAACTGCGCCAGCAGTTCCGACCCGCCCAGCGAGCGGTCGTCGGAGCCACCGACGACCAAGAGCGTTCCCTCGCCGTCGAGGGCGGCACTCGGCGCGTCGTAGCCGGGCTTCGTGCCCGCCATCGCGAGCGTCGGCGTCGGCGGAATCGGCCCGGACGGGGAATCGTTGTACAGCGAGACGTTGCCGCCGACGACGGGCACGTCGAGGTGTGAACACATGTCGGCGAGACCGTCGACGACACCCCGGAAGCCACCGTACACGTCGGGTTTTTCGGGGTTGCCGCCGTTGAGACAGTCGACGGCCGCGAGGGGTGTCGCCCCTTTCGCCGCAAGGTTCGTGGCGTTCTCCAAGGCGACCGCACGTGCGCCCTCGTAGGGAGCGGTGTCGGTCCAGTTGGGGTCGGCACCCGAGGTGAATCCGAGCCCGGTGCCGTTCTCTCGAATGGCCATCAGCGCCGAATCGTCCCCGGGTTTCATCGCCGTCCGCGTGCCGACCTCGTGGTCGTACTGGCGGTACACCCACTCCTTCGATGCGGTGTTCGGCGAGGCGACGACGGCCTCGAAGGCCTCCGTGAAGTCCACGTCGGGAAGGTCTCGCTCCGGCTGGGCCGGTTCGACGTGCTCCAGGTCGTTCATCGGCGCTCCTTCCGCGAGGTAGTCGGCGTCGACGTCGACGACGACCTCGCCGTCGAACTCACAGACGTAGTTGCCCTCGGTCACCTCGCCGATGACCGAACAGCCGAGGTCGTACTTCTCGGAGATTTCGGCGACGCGGTCGACGTCTGCGGGGCGGACCTCATAGCACATCCGCTCTTGGGATTCCGCGAGCAGAATCTCCAGTGCGTTCATGTTCGGTTCGCGCTGGTGGACCGCCTCGAGGTCGATTTCGGCCCCAAGGCCGCCTTTCGCGACGAGTTCGGAGGACGCACCACCCAGCCCCGCCGCGCCGAGGTCGCGTGCAGCCTGGAGTAGCCCCTCGTCGACCAACTCCTCGTTGGCCTCGATGAGGCGCTTTTCGGCGTACGGGTCGCCAACCTGGACCGCCGGGCGGTCTTCGGTTTCGGCGTCCTCGGCGAGGTCCTCGCTGGCGAAGGAGGCGCCGCCGAGGCCGTCCCGACCCGTCGCGTTGCCGACGAGGACGAGTTTGTTGCCCGGCGTCTGTGCTTCCGCAGTGACGAGACGCTCCTCGTTGGTCAGGCCGATACAGGCGACGTTGACGAGGGGGTTACCCTCGTAGTCGTCGTGGAAGGCGACCGACCCGGTCACCGTCGGCACACCGATGCAGTTGCCGTAGTGGGAGATTCCCTCGACGACGCCTTCGAAGAGATACCGGGAGTGCTCGCGGTCGAAGTCGCCGAAATAGAGGCTGTCTGCGAGCGCGATGGGGTAGGCACCCATCGACAGCGTGTCGCGGACGATACCGCCGACGCCCGTCGCCGCGCCGTCGAATGGGTCGACGTAGGAGGGGTGGTTGTGGCTCTCGATACCCATCGTGATGTACGTCTCGGAGTTTTCGCCCGTTTCCGGGTCCGGGAGCGCGACGACGGCGGCGTCGTCGCCGGGGCCGACGACGACCTGGTCGCCCTCGCTGTCGAACGCCGACAACAGCGGCCGCGAGGAGCGATACGCACAGTGCTCGCTCCAGAGGTTCTCGAACAGCGTTTCCTCAGCGGGCGTTGGGTCTCGGCCCAGTTCCTCGACGACGAGTTCGCGGTCCGACGGCGCGAGTGGCATTCACCTGTATGCTTCCTTTGGGTGGATAAATCGCTTTTCATGTTCACGTTCGTGTATTACCACAGCTAGCCAAACGCTGTTGCATGGTCAACTGTAGGCACAGTGTACGTATTCCCGCCGACATCCCAACGTTCGCGGCGAGCTCCGGCGAAGGCGACCTATGCCGACCGCGTTATCCGACTGGCACCCCTACGGGGAGCAATGACTAAGCCGGACGGAACCGGCGGCGAGCGCCACCGGACGGCCGACCGGAACGGCCATCCCGAGATGTCGGCAGATGCTGCCATTGCGGAGACCGAGGAGTTCCCGACGGGAACTGACTCGGGAAACGGCGTTTCGGAACGAGCGGTGTCACGGGCGACGGCAATCACGGTCGAGGGGTTGACGAAACGCTTCGGCACGGGCGCGGACTCGGTGCTGGCGGTCGACGGCGTGAGTTTCGAGGTCGAAGCCGGGTCGGTCGTCGGCCTGCTCGGCCCAAACGGTGCCGGAAAGACGACGCTTATCAAATCGGTTCTCGGGATGGTAGTTCCCGACGAGGGCTCGGTCCGGATAGGCGGTATCGACGTTGCCGACCGACCGAAGGCAGCGTACGCGAACGTCGACGCGATGCTCGAGGGGGCACGCAACGATTACTGGCGGCTGACCGTTCGCGAGAACCTTCGATACTTCGCGACGGTGAGCGGTGTCGACCCCGATTCGGTCACCGACCGCCACGACCGTCTGCTCGAACGGCTCGACCTGGCCGAGTGGGCCGACACGCCCGTCCGGAAACTCTCGCGGGGGATGAAACAGAAAGTCTCGCTGGCGAGCGTGCTGGCCGGCGGCGCCGAGGTCGTCTTCCTCGACGAACCGACGCTCGGACTCGACGTCGAGAGCTCTCGAACGCTCCAGCGCGAGCTGCGACGGCTCGCCGAGGACGAAGGGCTGACCGTCCTCATCAGCAGCCACGACATGGGTGTCATCGAAACGGTCTGTGACCGCGTGCTCGTCATGTC
>JBMCDV010000255.1:0-2933 GCA_048618255.1 Natronomonas sp.
AGCCAGTACATGGGCGCGAGAGCGGCATCCAGAAACTCCGCCCCGGCGAGGAACGCGAGGGTGGCGGTCATCCGGTCTCACCTACGGCGCTCACGGCCGTTCCGAACGTCTTAGCGAGTGCGTCGCTGTCGACGAACTCCTCGGTCGGGCCGTCGAAGCTGACCGTTCGGTTCAGACAGACGACCCGTTCGGCGTGGTCGGTGACCGCACGCAGGTCGTGTTCGACCAACAGGACGGTGATGCCGTCTTCGTTGAGGCTCTCGAGCAGTGCGTAGAAGGCGTCGACCGACTCGGCGTCGACGCCGACGGTCGGTTCGTCGAGGACGAGCAGGTCGGCCTCGCCGGCCAGCGCTCGGGCGATGAAGGCACGCTGTCGTTGGCCGCCGGAGAGTTGGGTCACGGGGCGGTCGGCGAAGGCACTCATTCCGACGACATCGAGGGCGCGGTCGACGACCCCCCAGTCGGACGACGACAGCAGTCCGTAGCCGACGTGAGGGAACCGTCCCATTTTCACCACCTCGCGGACGGTGATGGGCATCTCCTTGGAGGCGCTGGCCTGCTGGGCGACGTAGCCCACCCGGGCGCCCTCGTCGAAGCGATGTGCGGGGTCGCCGAACAGTCGGGCCGAACCGCTGTCGGGTTCGAGCAGACCGAGGATGAGACGCATCAGCGTCGACTTTCCGGAGCCGTTCGGACCGACGATTGCGGCGTACTCGCCCGGTTCGATGCGAAGCGAGACGTTCTCCACGACCGGCGTCGTGGCGTAGCTGAATGTTACGTCGTCGAGTTCGGCGACGGATGACTCCCCCATCATCACTCGAAGTTCCTCCACTCGTCGGCCCAACCGTCGGGCCCGGCGTCTTCGGGTGCTTTGTTCCCGAGGACGACCTCGAAGGTGGGCATGTTGATGTTGTACGCGATTTCCTCGTAGCCCCAGTCGTTTTCGACCCACTCCTCGCGGACGCCGGCGTAGGGCGTCACCGGGAAGTACGCCGACACGTCCGTTTCGGCGATGAGTTGTCTGGCGGGTCGGCGGGTCTCGAAGACGCCGGCACCGACGTACTCGATGTCGTTTTCCTCGATGACGCGCTTTGCCTCCCTGATGTCGGAGGGCTTTACGTCGCCGCTGGCTGCGAGGTTGACGACGAGCGGCCGCATCTCGACGCCGTATCGCGCTCCGATGTACTGGAAGGCGTTGTGTGCGGCCAACTGGACCACGTCACGTGATGCGGCGTCGAATATCGACTCGTAGTCGCCGTCGATGCGGTCGAGCACGTCGCTCTTGTACGTCTCGGCGTTGTCGCGGAGCGTCGACTCGTGGTCGGGAGCGAGTTCGACGAACCCCTCGGTGATGTTGTCGACGGACTGCTTGGCACGCTGGGGGTCGAGCCAGAAGTGAGGGTCCTTGCCACGATTTTCTCCGACGCCCTCCTCGTCAGGGTCGAGACTCGCCGCGAGGTCGACCAACTCGATGCCCTCCCGGACGTTAATGAGTTGGGTGTCGATACCGTCGTCTTTCAGCGTCTGAATCGTCCGGTCGGCCCACGGCTGGAACTCCTCGCCGACGTGGACGAACGCGTCCGCCTCGATGACCTCTCGGGTGATGCTGGAGTTCGGCTGCCACCCGTGGCCGTGAAGGCCCGTCGGTACCAGATTTCGGACCTCTATCGGCGTCTCGCGGGCAATCTTTCGGCCGAAATCGTAGAAACTGAAGAACGACGCGACCGCGACCGGTCCGTCGTCGCTCGAACCTCCCGGCACACTCGCCTCGCCGAGACAGCCGGCGAGTCCGGCGGCTAACAGCCCGCCGCCGCTGGCGACGGCCTGCCGACGGGTGAAAACCGGCCGGTCGCTACCGCCGGTTTGGTGGTTCGTCATTACGAGGACTTAGCCACTAGTTCGTATTTAGGGCTTGTGGTCTAATATATAATTTAGACTAGTCTAATCCTCGGCGGGTGTTCTGTGTCGTACGCCCGTGGATTTATGTACTGTGCGGGTCGAAACCCACGTATGGCCGCGCACTGCCGGCCGGTATTGCGGAACCTGTTCGACGACTCACCGACTCCCCACATCGCGCATCCACCGCGCACCCATCGTCGAGACTTCTACCTCGCCACCGACGGGTCCTACCGCGCGGACGGTGCTGGCGGGTTGGGTGTCGTCATCGAAACGCGCGACGGCGAGCGTGTCGCCCGCCTCTCGGTGCCCGACGCGGTGCCGGACAACAACGTCGCCGAGTATCGAGCCCTCCATCTCGGTCTCGACGTGTTGGCCGCGCGAGCGCCTCGTAACGCCCGCGTCGGCGTCTGCATCGACCACGACGACCTCGCGGCGAACGTCAACCGCGCGACGCTCGCCACACGGGGCCCCGACGGCCGGCCGCCGCATCCGTTCCGCGTTCCCGCCGAAAGCGCCCACCACTGGCGGGGCATCCGTGCTCGCGTTGCCGGCTTCGGCGAACTCCGTGCGGCTCGCATCGACAGCGCCGACAACCCGGCCCACCCGCTCGCGAACACGCCCGACCAGTACGCCCACGTCAACCGCGAATCCGACCGCTGTGTCCTCCCACGCGACGAGCGCTGGCGGGCGCCCGACGACGACCGGTATCCCCCACCGTCCCGTGCCGACCGCGACCGCTCTAACAACTTCGTCGGCGGCGGGTCGGCCAGCGATTAAAAATCCAGCTTTCTACACCCACTTTTTACTCCCTCGGGTGTCCTCGCGCGCCGAAGGCGCGCTGCGGGCACCGCGTGGCGGCGAAGCCGCCACGACATGCGGTTGCGGGCTCCGCCCGCAACCCGCTCGGTCGCAAAAACTTGGGGAAAAACGACCCGACGCCTCGCTACGCTCGGCGTCGGCGAACCGCTCGCTCCCTACGGTCGCTCGCGGATGCCTACCCGCTACCGATGCAGAATATCCGCGCGAGCGAAGCG
>JBMCDV010000256.1:0-2927 GCA_048618255.1 Natronomonas sp.
GGCCTTGGCGATGAGGGTCTTGCCGGTGCCGGGCGGGCCGTACAACAGGACGCCCGACGGCGGGTCGATACCGAGTTTCCGGAACAGCTCCGGCTCCGAGAGTGGGAGTTCTATCATCTCCCGAACCTGCTCTAGCTCGCCGTCGAGACCGCCGATGTCCTCGTAGGTGGCCTCGGAGGTCGGTTCGGGTTTCGGCGCGAGTTCGCCGTCGGTTCCACCCGTGTCGTCGGGAGTTGGCGTTCGGTCCACGTCAGCGACGCTGTCGGGAGCCTCCCGAACGCGGACGCTCGTTCGGTCGGTGACGCGGACGGTGCCATCGGGCGTCGTCTCGACGACGGTCGCACGGACGCCGGGTCGTTCGAGGCGAACCTGCTCGCCGGTTTGGAGGGGACGGTCACGGAGGTCCGTTGCGACGGCGTCGAGCAGTTCGTCGTCGACGGGAACGGGGAGTTCGACGACCACTCGATTGGCTTCGGCGACGGAAACCGGTCGGACTGTCACCGTCTCGCCGATGTTCACGCCGGCGTTCGCTCGGGTGTCGGCGTCGATGCGAACGACGCCGTCGTCGCCGCTTGCGGGCCACACTTTCGAGACGGTCGGGCGCTCTCCGTCGATGACGACAGTGTCGCCGCTGAGAACGCCGAGTGCTCGTCGGGCCGATTCGGGAAGCCTGGCGACGCCGCGCCCCGCATCCCGCTTTTCGGCCCCTTTTACAGTCAGCGTCACCCGCCTATCCATACCCAATAGTGGGGTCGCCTGCGGCTTTATCGTTCCGCCGGCATCCGCTCGGAGAAACGACTATACGTTACCGCAGCACATTGTCTGGTATGGTCGCGACCACACAACGGGACGGGTCGACGTGGTACGAGTGTGAGAAGTGCGGCTTGCTGTTCGACGACCAATCGGATGCGAAGCAACACGAGGCCAACTGCGACGCCGAGGGGCCCTCCTACATCCAGTAGTTAATCGTCGGCACTTTCGGTCCGCGCCTCGGTACCGGAGATGGCGTCGCCGACCGTGCCGGCCGTCCGCCGAAGGAGGTACTGGAACTCCTCTCTCCGAGCGACGAACAGGCCGACCCCCAGGACGATGTACACGACGCTGAACCCGAGAAGGAGTTCGTAGTCGGTCACTGGGAGTTCGACGTATCCGCGTATCAGTGAGAACTCCAGAAGCACCTGCGAACTGAACAGGAACAGAAGCGCCAGCGCCTCCCGAACCGAGAGTTCGAAGTTGATGAGCAGGGCGATAGCGAAGAACGATTGGGCGGCCGTCAGCCAGATTTCGCCGGCCTGCTTCTGGTCGAACATCAGGGGGCCGTACTGGCCGAGACCGATGGAGTAGACGACGACGAGCGTTCCGATGAGCAGCGTCCACTGGTTGAGCTTCGAGGAGATGAGCGCGTTGAACCCCGCCGTCGAACGGGCCTTGTTCACGAGATAGGCGACGACGATGAGTTCCGGTGACTCGGAGGCCAGCGGCGCAATCCACTGAATCATGAAAAACGAGGGGACGCCGATTTCGGTACCGAGTTCTTCGAGGCCGTGGGCGAACGGTTCGACGGCTGTGATTATTATCAGCCCGGAGTAGGCGAACAGTGCGATGATGGTTGCGATGCGTTTCGGTTTCGGATACGCCTGGAGGTGCTTTGGAACGCCGACGTGTTCCTCTTCGGGGTCGATATCTCCCCGAAGGATGACGGCGATGTAGGCGACGTACAGACCGACGAGGACGGCCATATCGAGGATGTCGATGCCGCCGTTAATCGGGACGAGAAACGCCCACATCGTCGCCGCGAGCAGGAACACCACGTCGAGACTGAGGTCGCGGTCGAGTTGGACGGCATCGGCCAGAAATCCCGACCGCGACTCGATTGCGGGGTCGGCCGTCGACCCACTCCGGTAGACGCTGAACAGAACGATGCCCGCCCACCCGATGCCGATGAGGATACGGTTCGCACCGGTCATGTTCGCGACGGCGAGATTGCCGGCTTCGATGCCTCGCGGTGTGCCCGCGAACTGTCCGGCGTTCCAAGCGTACAGCGCGTCGACGGCGTACTCCGGAGCCACGGCGAGGACCGCCAACACGGCGATAGCGAAGGCTCGGGGAACGTCCTTCTCGGCGGTTTCGGCGCCCCACGCCAACAGGAAGGCTGCACCGAGTACTGAAAGTCCGCTGATACCGACGACCGCGAGTGTCGGGAGGTTCGTCAGGGCGGCTGAAGGGCTGTACTGAACCCCTCCCAACGGGGCGAGCTTCGGGAGGACCGTCGTGAGTACCCAGACGACGAGCCACGGGGCGGTCAGGGAGACGGCCGCCGCAATCGCAACGAGATATTGTCGTTTCATGATGTCCGAATGATGCCGGCCGGCCCACGGTCAAGTGAGGATGGGACGCCCGCAGCGAGAGCCGAGTCGGTGTGCAGTTGTCCGCCAGTACACGAGGCTGACTTATAATCCACAAGATTTCGAATCGACCGGTGTTGGCCGTCCTACTGTGTCGTCAGTTGTTAGTCGGCCCTTCGAGGGTGCCCCGATAGTTTTCGAACACCAGTTCCGCGAGCGCATCGTAAATCCCCGAACGGTAGGCGGTACCGCTGACGAGGCCACGCGTCCGGTCGCGGTGGGTTATCTCTCCGACGACGAGAGCTCCGGGACGGTCGGTTGAGACGCCGTCGCCGGCGCGATACTGTCGCCACGGCTCACTCAGACCGGCCGTCGAGTAGTACACCACCACCTCGCTGTCAGCGGTGCGACGCCACAACCCGCCGAACGTCGACTCGTCGACCGCGAGTACGACAAGCGGGTCGTCGTAGTTCTCGTCGAGCGTATCGACGGTTCTCACCTCTTTTCCGCGCGACTCGAACCCCGCCCGAACTCGTTCGCCGACGGCGGTGGAACCGTCGCTCTCCGTGGCGACGTGGAAGA
>JBMCDV010000257.1:0-2908 GCA_048618255.1 Natronomonas sp.
ACCTCCCCACCGAGGGCGAGAAGGCCCTCGGCAACGACGTTGGCGGCCACTACTTCATCACCGACTGGCCGGCCGAAATCAAGCCGTTCTACATCATGGACCACGACGACGGCGAGCGTTCGACGGGCTTCGACATGATGCACCCGCGGATGGAACTCGTCTCCGGCGGCCAGCGTGAACACCGCCGTGACCACCTCATCGAAGGGTTCGAACAGCAGGGGCTCGACCCCGAGGCCTTCGAGTACTACACGAAGATGTTCGATTACGGCATGCCGCCCCACGCCGGGTGGGGCCTCGGCGCCGAGCGACTCATCATGACGATGCTGGACCTCTCGAACATTCGGGAGGCCGTGTTGTTCCCGCGAGACCGACAGCGGCTGTCGCCGTAGGCGACAGCGCGTTCGTCGAGTGGGGGCTTGTGAGACGAACGGAGTGAGTCTCACAGTGTTCCCGCGGGACCGCCAGCGTCTGAGCCCGTAACCCGAGGAATCGGTTTTCTGCCTCCGACAGCGACTACAGCAACAGCACCGTGAGCGCGCCGAGCAGTGTCATCACGATGAGGAAGACGCTCGTCCCCATCGACACGCGGAGGTCGATGGTCTCCGGACGGCCGCCGTTCGGGCGGGTGTCGGTTTCGATGCCGGGGAGTCGCTTCGCGGTCGTGTAGGCGTAGTGCTGTGGGTCGCTGCCGACGCGGAGCGCCCCGCTCGCGACGGCGACGGCGACGCGGTCGACGGCCGCCCACGTCTCGGTGACGGCGACGACGAGCGCGCGGCCGCCGTAGAAGACGGCGGGGTTGAGCACGCGGTCGACGTCGGGCACCCACGTCAGCCGCGAGAGGACGTTCTTCAGCGCGAAGAAGCCAATGAAGCCGGCGACGCCCAGGACGACACCTTCGATGACGTGGGGGACGGTGTAGGTGGTGTACTCCGCGGTCACCACGTCGGTGTACGGCAGGAGTTCGAAGAGGACACCGGGCAGCAGACCGAAGGCGAGACAGAGGCTCCCGACCGCCAGCATCGGGGCGGCCTGTCCGATTTTCGCGTCGTCGGGGTCGATACTCGCCGAGCCGTGGAAGAAGACGTAGTAGCCCAGTTTGATGAACGACATGAACGTCCCGACGCCGCCGATGATGAGCATCCACCACAGCAGGTCCTCGCCGCCGAGGAACATGCTCTTCGAGCCGATGACGAAGGTGTCCATGCTGTAGTGGGCCTCGGCGATGACGATACCCTTGCTGACGAAGCCGTTGAACCCCGGAACCCCCGAAATGGCCGCCGCACCGAACAGATACGAGATGAACGTCAGCGGCATCACCTTCCAGAGGCCGCCGACCTCGGTGATGTCCTCGATGCCGGTCCGGTAGATGACGACGCCGATGGACATGAACAAAAGCGCCTTGTACAGGATGTGATTGAAGATGTGGCCGAAGGCGCCGGCGGTCGCCAACTCCGAGGTGATGCCGACGCCGGCGACCATGTAGCCGACCTGCGAGATGATGTGATACGACAGGAGTCGGCGCATGTCCTCCTGCAGCAGCGCCATCGAGGCGCCGAAGACGGCCATCGCCCCGCCCATGTAGGCAATCCAGAGGTGGCCCTCGGGGAACGCCCGGAACATCGCGTAGACGCCGGTCTTCGTCGTGTACACACAGAGGAAGACGCTGGCGGCGATGTGTGGGCTGGGATAGGTGTCCGGGAGCCACGTGTGCAGACCGATGAAGCCGACGTTGACCCCGATGCCGACGGCCATCAGGATGGGTGCGACGGGGCCGACCACACCGGTCGCCTCGCTGAAGAGGAACGACCCGACTTCGGCGTACTGCCAGACGACGGCACCGAGCACTATCGTTCCGCCGATACCGTGGGCGAGCGCATACCGGAAGCCGGTTCGGACGGCGCGGCCGCCGTAGTGCCAGACCAGAAGGGTACTGGTGACGGCCATCAACTCCCAGAAGAACACGAGCGTCAGCCAGTCGCCGGCGAAGACGGCGCCGAGACTCGTGCCGACGTAGCCGAGGGCGGCGGCGGTCTGTTTGCCGTCCGCCTCGCTCGAATACGAGTACAGCACCGCTGCGGCGCCGATGAGGCCGAAGATGAGCCCCATCAGCCGCGAGAAGTCGTCGACCGCATACAGCACCGTCTCGAAGCCGAACAACTGTCCCGCGATGAGGGTGCCGTCGGGCACCAGCAGGGCGCCGACTGCGACGCCGGCGGTGGCGAGGAAGCCGACCGCGTGGCCAACCGTCCGCGGTGCGACGGCGGCGATTGCGGCCGCAACGAGGACGGGAACGAACGGCGGAACGCTCTCTATCATCAGAGCGCCACCCCCGCGAGCACCGCAGAGACGATGCCGTCGATGAGTCGAAGGAACACCGCCGCGTGGGGGACGAGGCCGAGGACGACGGACCCCATCATCGCCGCGAGGATGGGGCCGAGCATGAACCACGTGCTCTCGCCGCCGAACCACCCGCTCCGGGTCCATCCGCTCGGTGGCGGGCCGCCGTGGTGGTCGTCGTGGTGGTCCCCGGGTGCGTGGTGGTCGTCGGCAGTGTGGCCCTCGTCGCCGTCGCCGCCTTCATCACCCTCGTCGACGGTGTGGTCGCTGGGGTTCTGGTCGACCGCGTACTCGCCGTCGACGAGCGGGGCGGGTTCGCTGTAGTCGCGTTTCTCGGAACTGCCGCTGAAGTCCGGTCGTCCGAGTTCTTCGGGGTCGACGTCGAGGTCGTCGGTGTCTTCGTCCTCCGCGTCTCCGTCCTCCGGGTGGCCGCCGTCCGTCTCCACCAGCGAGGAACGACTCGTGCCGCCGAGGGGGTTCTCGACGAGTGGCTTGGCGTCGTGGGCGTCCTCGCTCTCGAAGAACGCCTGAT
Organism: Natronomonas sp.; assembly: GCA_048618255.1. Lineage (GTDB taxonomy): Archaea > Halobacteriota > Halobacteria > Halobacteriales > Haloarculaceae > Natronomonas. The sequence goes on from JBMCDV010000257.1 coordinate 2,870, forward strand.
AGACGACCGGCCAGAAGTACGCGATGTTGAGGAATCCCG
>JBMCDV010000258.1:0-2904 GCA_048618255.1 Natronomonas sp.
CCCGCGAGCACATCGAGAAGTACATGGCGACGACGACGTGTCCGGCCTGCGACGGGACGCGTCTGAAACCCGAATCCCGTGCCGTCCTCGTCGACGGCACTTCGATTACCGAGGTCAACCGGCTGTCCATCGGCGACGCCCTGGAACACTTCGAGAGCCTCAACGCGAACCTCGATTCGCGGGAGCAGAAAATCGCCGAGGAGATCCTCAAGGAGATTCGCGAACGCCTCGGGTTCATGGACGAGGTCGGCCTCGAGTACCTGACGCTCGACAGGGAAGCCTCGACGCTGTCGGGCGGCGAGAGCCAGCGCATCCGGCTTGCGACACAGGTCGGTTCCGGGTTGGTCGGGGTGCTGTACGTGCTCGACGAACCCTCCATCGGCCTCCACCAGCGGGACAACGACAAACTGCTGGACACCCTCGAAGGCCTGCGCGATTTGGGCAACACGCTCGTCGTCGTCGAACACGACGAGGAGACGATGTGGCGCGCCGACACCGTCATCGACATGGGCCCCGGCCCCGGAAAACGGGGCGGAGAGGTCGTCGCGAACGGCGACGTGGAGGACGTGATAGCCGCCGAGCGCTCGGTCACCGGCGACTACCTCGCCGGCCGGCGGGCGATTCCGGTTCCGGAAGAGCGCCGGGATGCCGACGGCTATCTGACGGTCCGCGGGGCGCGACAGCACAACCTTCGTGACCTCGACGTATCCTTCCCGTTAGGCTGCTTTACGGCGATTACGGGCGTTTCGGGGTCCGGCAAGTCGACGCTGCTCCACGAAATCCTCTACAAGGGGCTGGTCCGGCGGATGAACGACACCGACGTGAACCCCGGCGACCACGACGACATCGAGGGCATCGACGACATCGAGACGGTTCGGCTCATCGACCAATCGCCAATCGGTCGGACGCCGCGGTCGAACCCCGCCACCTACACCGGCGTCTTCGACCACATCCGCGAGCTGTTCGCGGAGACGAAGCTGTCGAAACAGCGCGGCTACAAGAAGGGCCGCTTCTCGTTCAACGTCAAGGGCGGCCGGTGTGAGTCCTGTGGCGGACAGGGCACCGTCAAGATAGACATGAACTTCCTCTCGGACGTGTACGTCCCCTGTGAAGAGTGCGACGGCGCGCGCTACAACGACGAGACGCTGGAGGTCACCTACAAGGACGCCACCATCTCGGACGTCCTCGACATGGAGGTCGACGAGGCCTACGACTTCTTCGAGGGCCACCCCGGCATCCGCCGGCGCCTCCAGCTGCTGAAGGACGTGGGGTTGGGATACATGCGACTGGGCCAGCCCTCGACGACGCTGTCGGGCGGTGAGGCCCAGCGCGTGAAACTCGCCGAGGAACTCGGCAAGAAGGACTCCGGCGAGGCGCTGTACCTGCTCGACGAGCCGACGACGGGACTGCACAGCGAGGACGAACGGAAGCTCATCGAGGTGCTGCATCGGCTCACCGACGACGGCAACACGGTCGTCGTCGTCGAACACGAACTCGACCTCGTGAAGAACGCCGACAACATCGTCGATTTGGGTCCGGAAGGCGGCGAGAAAGGCGGCGACCTCGTCGCCGAGGGAACCCCCGAATCGGTCGCACGGGTCGAGGACTCCCACACCGGTCGGTACCTCCGTGACCACCTGCCAGCAGTCGAGTTGGACGGACCACGCGCCGGTCGCTCGCCCGCCGCCGGCGACGACTGAGCGCTGCGTGGGTTGAAGTGTCACCGGCCCCTACGTCGAAGCATGTCCGACAGCGCCGCCCGTGAACTCGGCCGCAAGAGCACCGGCCTCTCGACGCGGGCGACCGCTATCCTTCTCGCCGTGCTGTTTGTCGGAGCGGCCGTTTGGCTCGACATCATCGAGTTCGACCCCCTCGTCGTCGCGGGGCTGGCGCTGCTCGTCATCGCCATCGCCGCCGTCACGAGTGCGGTCGAAATCGTCGAGGCCTACGAGAAGCGCGCGCTGACGGTGTTCGGCGAGTTCCGCGAACTGCTGGAGCCGGGACTGCACGTCGTCCCGCCGTTCGTCTCCCGGACGTACCGCTTCGACATGCGGACCCAGACCATCGACGTGCCGCGACAGGAGGCCATCACGCAGGACAACTCACCGGTCACCGCCGACGCCGTCGTCTACATTCGCGTGATGGACGCCAAACGGGCGTTCCTCGAGGTCGAGGACTACGAGCAGGCGACCTCGAACCTCGCCCAGACGACGCTCCGGGCGGCGCTGGGCGACATGGAACTCGACGAGACGCTGTCGAACCGCGAGCGCATCAACACCCGAATCCGCCGTGAGCTCGACGGCCCGACCGACGAGTGGGGCATCCGCGTCGAGGCCGTCGAGGTCCGCGAGGTCAGTCCCTCGCCGAAGGTCCAGAGCGCGATGGAACAGCAGACCGCCGCCGAGCGACGACGCCGGGCGATGATTCTGGAAGCCCAGGGCGAGCGGCGCTCCGCCATCGAGCGCGCCGAGGGGGACAAGACCGCGAACATCCTCGAAGCCCAGGGCGAAAAGCAGTCCCAAATTCTCGAGGCGCAAGGGGACGCTATCTCGACGGTGCTGCGGGCGAAATCCGCCGAGTCGATGGGCGAGCGCGCCATCGTCGAACGCGGCATGGAGACGCTCGCCGAAATCGGCACGAGCGAGTCGACGACGTTCGTGTTGCCACAGGAGATGACCTCGCTGCTCTCTCGGTACGGCAAACACCTCTCCGGTGGCGTCGACGACGTCGGAACGGCGCTTCAGTCACTGGAGTTCGACGCCGAGACGCGGGAGTTACTCGGCATCGACGACATCGAGGAACTCGCCGCCGGCGACGGCGACGTGTCCTACGACATCGAGAGTGCGGATATCGAAAGCGCGGACATCGAGAGCGAGGACCTCGAACTGGACGAAAGCGTCGAGT
>JBMCDV010000259.1:0-2901 GCA_048618255.1 Natronomonas sp.
CGTCGACGCGGTCGTGTTCAACATCTTCGGCGGCATCACCCGCGGTGACGAGGTGGCGAAAGGCATCAACGAAGCGTTGGAGAGTTTCGACGAGATTCCGAAGAAGGTCGTCGTCCGACTCGCCGGCACGAACGCCGAGGAAGGTATGGACATCCTGAACACCGACCTCGTGACTGTCGAGGTGACGCTGGAAGAGGCCGTCCAGCGTGCCGTCGAATACGCCGAGGAGGAAGCACAATGAGCATCTTAGTCGACAACGACAGCCGCGTCGTGGTACAGGGCATCACTGGCGGCGAGGGGAAGTTCCACACCCGCCAGATGGTCGAATACGGAACCAACGTCGTCGCCGGCGCCGTTCCCGGTAAGGGCGGCCAAAACGTCGACGGCATCCCTGTCTATGACACCGTCGCGAGCGCTGCCCGAGAGGAGGACGCCGACACCTCCGTCGTCTTCGTCCCGCCGGCGTTTGCCGCCGACGCGCTGTTCGAGGCACTCGACGCACCGCTGGACCTCGTGGTCGCCATCACCGAAGGCATCCCCCAACAGGACATGTCGAAGGTGTACCGCAAACTCCGCGAGACGGACACCCAGCTCGTCGGCCCGAACTGTCCCGGCGTCATCACGCCCGGGCAGGCCAAACTCGGCATCCTGCCGGGCAACATCTTCGAAAGCGGTGACGTCGGGTTGGTCTCCCGGTCAGGGACGCTGACCTACCAGGTCGTCGATAACCTCACGAAGCGGGGTATCGGCCAGACAACCGCCGTCGGCATCGGCGGCGACCCCATCATCGGGACGGACTTCGTCGACGCCCTCGAGATGTTCGAGAACGACCCCGACACGAAGGCCGTCGCCATGTGTGGCGAAATCGGCGGCGAGGACGAAGAGGAGGCCGCCCGCTACATCGGCGAGTACATGGACACGCCCGTCGCCGGCTTCATCGCCGGCCGCACTGCCCCGCCGGGCAAGCGAATGGGCCATGCCGGCGCCATCGTCTCCGGTGGCGGCGGCACCGGTACCGCCGAGTCGAAAATCGACGCGCTCAACGACGCCGGCGTTCCCGTCGGCGACACGCCGGAAGAAGTCGTCGACCACATCGAAGGCTTCCTGTAACCGGCGCGTCCGACCCGTATCTCACTCGCTTTTTACCACGGTCCGGAAAGACACCCACCGATACCGTGATACCGGCGGCCTTCGAGGGACGGGATATGCCGACAGACCAGTTCAGCGTCGACGGCTGTAACGCCATCGTCACCGGTGCTTCCCAGGGCATCGGTCGAACTATCGCGGAGCGACTCGCCGCCGACGGCGCCAACGTCGCCATCTGCTCGCGGTCACAGGACCGAGTCGACCCCGTCGCCGAAGGTATCCGCGAGGATGGCGGCACCGCCCTCGCCGTCGAGTGCAACGTCCGCGAACCCGACGAAGTCGAGGCGTTCGTCGAGGCAACCGTCGAGGAGTTCGGCGGCGTCGACCTGCTCGTCAACAACGCCGGCGGCGAGTTCGTCGCCCCCTTCGAGGACATCTCCGAAAACGGCTGGAAAGCCATCGTCGACCTCAATCTCCACGGCACCTTCCACTGTACCCAGGCAGCAGGCGAGTACATGCGCGAGGGAGACGGCGGTTGTATCATCAACCTCTCGAGCGTCAACGGCCAACACGCAGCACCCCACGAGAGTCACTACAGTGCCTCGAAAGCCGCAATCATCCGGCTGACGGAGACGCTATCCGTCGAGTGGGCGCCACACGGCATCCGCGTCAACTGCGTCGCACCCGGGCTCATTCAGACGCCGGGCGTCGCCGAGACGCTCGGCATTCAGGAGGAACAGATGCCGCCACGGGAGACCGTCGACCGACGCATCGGCCACACCGAAGACATCGCGGACGTCGTCCAGTTCCTCGCCAGCGACGCCGCGGCGTTCATGACCGGTGAGACGGTCACCGTCAAGGGCGTCCCGCGAGCCGGCAACAGTTTCGACGTCGACCTCGGTCTGGACGAGTAACTCTCCCCGAGTCGTCCGGAAATCAATTCCAGCAAAAATTTTCTCGCCGATTCAGAGCAGGCCGCCGAGTACGCCGTCGTTACTGCTCGTACTACTGTCACCGCCACCGAGGACGGGGTCGGTGATGGGGTCGAGCGTACCGTTTTCTTCAGGGGTCGGCGTCGGCTCTGGTGTCGGTTCCGGCGTCGGCTCTGGTGTGGGTTCCGGCGTCGGCTCTGGCGTGGGTTCCGGCGTCGGTTCCGGCGTCGGCTCCGGCGTCGGCTCCGGTGTCGGCTCCGGCGTCGGCTCCGGTGTCGGTTCCGGCGTCGGTTCCGGCGTCGGTTCCGGCGTCGGCGTTGGTGTGGCGACTGCCTGTGCGTCACCCCCGTTGTCGGCGGGTGGCGAACTGAACCCCTGTGCCGGACCGAGCGCCGGCACGGCGCCGGCGAGCGTCAGCGCGACGGCGACGATGCTCGCTGCGAAGAGGGCGAACGCCGCCACCTTGATAGGCGGGGTGTCGGTGATGCCACCGCTCCCCGGGTTCGGATACGACGGTTCTCCGCCGACGGTCGCACCGGTGGCAGCCGGCTCCGGTTCGGGAGTCGGCTCCGGCGTCGCGGCGACCGGTTCGAAGTCGGACTCACCCTCACCGAGCCAGCCGGCGAAGTCGAACCCCCCGGGATACGTGTCGACCGGCTCCGGCGAACCGAAGAACGGCAGCACACCGAGCAGTCGCGAGCGCGCCGAAACGGCCCGTTCGGGCGTCGCACCGACCACACGAGGCATGTCCGGCGGCTCTTTCGGCCCAGCCTCGCCATCGTCGGTAATCCAACGACCGAAGTCGAACCCGTCGTAGACGGGACCCAGTTCGGCCGCTTCTTCGGTCTCTACATTTGCTTCCGTAGTCGTCGTGGCCTTGGCT
>JBMCDV010000260.1:0-2886 GCA_048618255.1 Natronomonas sp.
GACTATCACTTCCTCGCCTTCCTCGATGTCGCCGTCGAGCGCGCGGGCCTGGTAGTAGGGGTTGAACCCGCCGCTGTCGAGTTTCACCTCGCCACCGCTTTTCGTGACACGTTCGGTCACCCGCCCCGTCTTCCCCTGCAGCGACGCCGAGTCGCTGGTCCGTCCGGAGCCCTTCCCGCCGTAGAAATCGAAGGTGCGGTAGACGTAGAGTGCGGCCCCGCCGGCGGCCAAGACGACGGCTGCGAGCACGAGCGGCAGCGCCGCACTCGGCAACAGCCCGCCGAGGAGGAGTCCGACGAGGCCTGCAGCGAGCAGTGCGATACCGATGACGATGAAGTGTGCGCCGGGGGCGAACGCCTCCATCACCATCAGTCCCGCGCCGGCGAGGATGAGCAGGAACGGCACCGAATACCCGAACAGTTCCGCCATACTCCGCGGTAGGGGTTCCCGGTGGTTAACGCTTCGCCCCTATACGAACAGTCGCGAGATGACGAACAGCGTGAAGGCGATGCCGAGCAAAAAGAAGACCGTCCCCTCCAGCGTCGGGTCGCCGGCCTCGATGGGCTCCGGCTCCCTGACGCTCTCCTCGGTCGCTTCGGCCTCCCGCTGTTCGATGTCGGACAGCGAGAACTCCCACGACTCGTCGTCGGCGTCGTCGGCGTCCCGGTCGTTCATATCGGTCGTAGCGGACCCGCTAATAAATGACTGTCGAGAGCCACGAAACGACTATATTTGGACGGCGCTTCTATGGGGTCGTCATGGAACGTGTCACTCGGATTGGAACAGTACTACTCGTGGGACTCCTCGCCGCCTCGCTGTTCTCCGGTGTCGCGGTGGCGGACAACCACGATGGGGTCGACATGGACCAACTGGTGTCCCAGTACAACGCCAACGTCGACGAGGCCCCCGGTCTCGTCACGAACCGACTCGCCGGCGAACGGGTCGAACTCCGTGTCGGAAGCGGCGACGACGTGGCTACCGCGAACTCCGGGTCGGCGTATCACTTCGACCTCGCCGGCGACGGGCGAATCACCGACCACGGGGAAGGCCCCGCCTCAGACCCCACCGTTCGGGTGTTGACGAGCGAGAACACACTCGAGGGGATACTCGCGAGCGACCAACCGGGCACGGAGTTCCGTTCGGCCTACGACGACGGCGAGGTCGAAATCCAGGGCGTCGGCCCGATAAACACCGTGAAGGTCGAAACAACGAAGTTCGCGGTCTGGGCGGGCAGTTCCCTCGGCCTGTTCTGATTTCGCTACTGCACTTTCGTCCCGGGGTCGGCGTCTTCCAACGTCGTCAGCAGGTCGGCATCCTCGCCCGCGGCGAGCAACATCCCGTCGGACTCGACGCCGAACAGTTCGGCTTTCTCCAGGTTCGCGAGGACGACGATTTTCGTCCCCGGTAGTTCGTCGAGGTCGTGGAGTTGCTTGATGCCGGCGACTATCTGTCGGGTCTCGACGCCGATGTCGACCTCCAGTTTCACGAGGTCGTCGGCGCCTTCGATGGGTTCGACCGACAGAATCTCTGCGACGCGGATGTCGAGGTCTTTGAACGTCTCGAAACTCACGCGCTCCTCTGCGACGGGTTCCAGTTCCATGGCCGGTGTTTCGTCGTCGTCTGACTCGTCGTTTTCGGTCTCGGCGTCGTCTTCGGCGGCCTCGATGCTCTCCCGTAGCTGTTCGTTGAGTTCCTCGACGCGGTCGTCTTCGAGGCCCTCGAACAGTTCCTCGGGTTCGCCGAACTCGGCGGGCGGCGCCGCGAGGGCCTCGTCCAACTCGGCGCCGTGGACGCTACCGGACTCGCCGAGTTGGCTCCACAGCGCCTCGGCCTTCCCCGGTAACACCGGTTCCATGAGGACGGCGATGGCCTTCGACAACTGGACGCAGTCGCGGATGACCTGTGCCGCCCCTTCGGGGTCGTCGTCGGTGAGTTTCCACGGTTCGTGCTGCTGGATGTACTCGTTGCCGAACTTCGCCAACTCGACGGGGACGCGGCCGAGACCACGAACGCGGTAGTCGTTGATGGCCGCCCGGAAGTCGGCTATCGCCTCCTCGATGCGGTCTTCGACTTCCTCGCTCACGTCGGCGTCGGGCGTCCCGTCGTAGTTCCGCTCGGCGAACAACAGCGACCGGTAGGCGAAGTTCCCGAGCGTCCCCACGAGTTCGCTGTTGACGCGCTCGGCGAGGCCGTCCCACGAGAAGTCCACGTCGGCGACGAACTCGCTGCCCGTGATGATGTGGTACCGATACAGGTCGGGATGTAGCCCCGACTCGATGTAGTCGTCGGCCCACACTGCGCGGTTCCGCGAGGTCGAAAAACCCTTGCCGTCGAGGTTGACGAACCCACAGGCCATCACGGCTCGCGGTTCGTTGTAGCCCGCGCCACGCAGCATCGCCGGCCAGAAGACGGTGTGGTGTTGGATGATGTCGTGACCGATGATGTGGACGATTTCGCCGCCGTCGGGAACGTCGTCGGTGCCGTGGTTCTTCCAGACGGCCTCCCAGTCGTACTCGTCCGCTCCGACACGCTCTGTGTACTGCTTCGTCGAGGAGACGTACTCGATGGGGGCGTCGACCCAGACGTACAACACGAGCTCTTCTTCACCGTCTTCGCCGGGGTAGTCGATGCCCCACTCCATGTCGCGGGTGATACAGAGGTCCTGCAGTTCGCCCTCTATCCACTCTCGCGGCTGATTCTGGGCGTTCTCGGTGCCCTCCAGTCGGTCGAGGAAGCCCTTGAGGTACTCCTGGAAATCGGCGAGTCGCAGGAACTTGTGGGGTCGGGTGCGGTACTCGGCGGGGTTGCCGGTAATCGTCGAGACGGGGTCTTCGATTTCGCCGGGTTCGAGGTGGCGCTGACAGCCCTCGTCGCACTCGTCGCCGC
>JBMCDV010000261.1:0-2866 GCA_048618255.1 Natronomonas sp.
ACGTACAGCCGTGGCGGCTGTTCTTCGGTGGCATCCTCGTCGGAATCGGCACACGGGTCGGCAAGGGCTGTACGTCCGGCCACGGCGTCTGTGGCGTCGGGTCGGCGTCGAAGACCTCCCTCGTCGGCGTGGTGACGTTCATCCTGGTCGCCATCGGAACGGCCCAGCTCGTCGCAGCGCTGGGGGTGAGCCCATAGATGCCTGACCGACATCCCCTGTTCATGCCGCTGATACTCGTCGGCGGCCTGATATTCGGGTTCGGGCTCGGCTTCAGCCACATGGCGCGGCCGGAGGTCGTGTTGAACTTCCTCCAGTTCGAGGACTTCGGACTGGTGTTCGTGATGTTCGGCGCGGCCATCGTCACTGGCATCGCCTTCGCGGTGATGCCCCGACTCCGGGACAGCGCGCCGCTGACCGGTGACCGCTACGAGCGGCGCCTGAAGCCCTTCGACAAGAACGTGGTCATCGGCGGCGCCATCTTCGGCGTCGGCTGGGGGCTGTCGGGTATCTGCCCGGGAGCCGCCTACGCCAGCCTCGGCGTCGGCAACGTGACCATCCTCTGGGCGCTGGCCGGGATGTTCCTCGGCGCCTACGCCCAGGGCGTCTGGCGGAGCCGAAGGGCTGACACCGCCGCTGCGGTCCCGGCTGACGACTGACACCCGTTTCGGATTCGTTTCTACACTACATGGAACCCTCCATCATCGTCCTCTTCGTTGTCGCGGGACTCGCGAGTCTGTTCATGGCGTGGGTCATCGGCGCCGGCTCCAGCGGCGCGACCCCCTTCGCACCGGCGGTCGGAGCCAACGTCATCTCGACGATGCGAGCCGCGTTCGTCGTTGGCATTTTCGGCTTCGTCGGCGCCGTGACACAGGGTGCGAACGTCTCGGAAGCCGTCGGCCGCGGCCTCGTCGGCGGCGTCACCCTGCCCGCGACGGCCGTCATCGTCGTGTTGTTCATCGGCGCCGGACTGATGGCCATCGGTATCAAGACCGGCTACCCCGTCGCGACGGCCTTTACCGTCACGGGGGCAGTCATCGGCGTCGGCTTCGCCCTTGGCGGGTCGCCGGTGTGGCCGAAGTACCAGGAAATCGGCGCCGTCTGGCTGCTGACGCCGTTCGTCGGCGGCGGGATGGCCTACGGTATCGCGAGCGTACTCCCCCGTTCGGACGTACCCGAGCGGTTCAGCGTCTCGCTTCTGGCGGGCGGCGTCGGGTTGGTGCTGGCCAACGTCGAGTTCACGGGACTGGGGCCGGACGGAACGCCCGGGTCCGTGGTCGCCGCCGGCGGTCGACTCCTCGGCGTCGACCACTGGGCCGCCCCGGTGGCGCTGTCCCTCGCCGTCGCAGTCGCCGTCGCCGCCGTCGTCTACGCCGACATCCGACGGGACGAGGCGGGCGGACTCAGACGCGTGCTGTTGGCGTTCGGGTCGCTCGTGGCGTTCTCGGCGGGCGGCAGTCAGGTCGGCCTCGCGGTCGGTCCCCTGTTGCCGCTACTCGACGACGTTGGGATGGTCTCGCCGCTCGCCGTGCTGGTCGGCGGCGGCGCCGGCATCCTCGTTGGCTCGTGGACCGGTGCACCGCGAATGATTAAATCGCTCGCACAGGACTACTCCTCGCTCGGGCCGCGACGCTCCATCGCCGCGCTCGTCCCGTCGTTTCTCATCGCTCAACTCGCCGTGCTGTTGGGCGTCCCCGTCTCGTTCAACGAAGTCGTCGTGAGCGCGATAATCGGAAGCGGCGCGGCGGTCGGTGGCTGGGGCAGCGTCAGCGCACGGAAAATACTCATGACGGTCGGCGCGTGGGTCGCCTCACTGGGCCTCGCCTTCGCCTTGGGGTATGCGTCGATGGCGTTGCTCGTGTTCCTCGGGTGAGCCGGCTGGGGACGCAGGATTGTGTAGTTTCTACACAAGTCTTTTAACTGCGTAGTGCCTACCGGAAAACGATACTAATGCCAGATTCGATGTCCGAACAACTCCAGCAGGACATGGAGTGTGAAGGACTCCTCGAGTGTTTCCACGGCCTCAAACAGCTCGACAGGGAGTGCTTTCAGGCGCTCGTCGACGCCGTGGAACCGCTCACAGTGGACGAAATCGCCGACGCGGTCGACCGCGAGCGCTCGACCGCCTACCGCTCGGTTCAGCGACTACTCCAGACCGGTTTCATCCAGAAAGAGCAGGTCAACTACGACCAGGGCGGCTACTACCACGTCTACTTCCCGACGGACTCCGAGAAGATTACAGACGACATGCAGCGAATGTTGAACGACTGGTACGCGAAGATGGGCCAGCTCATCCAGGAGTTCGAGAACAAATACGAGCAGGGCGAGATGGCCGCGCCGTCGGCCGAAAGCTAACGCCGAGGGGTCACTGGGGGAGCGTACCGCTACACTCACTCCGCATAGAGCAGCGTTCGTCGACACTCCGGACAGACGTACGGGACGGGTGTCAGAATCTCCTCGGCGCGAAAACTCCCGAGGAAGCCCTCGTCTGACCCCTCCGAGACGATAGAGAGGTCGCCGAGGGCGTCCGTTCCCTGTAGGTTCATCTCCTCGAGCGGTTCCGCACAGTCCGGGCAGCGCTTTTCGGTCGACATCGACGTGAAACCACACACCGGTGAGTGATGAGTCTCCGGGAACCAGTATTGTCTGCTTTGTCCAAAACTCTTAATTACTGCTGACTCGTACGCAGGGGTGATGACAACCGAAACGACGTCCGACGCCGGGTCGGCGGCGCCGGCAGAGCCCGTCCACGTCGGGAGCGCGAACGAACTGAACGACCTCGTGTCCGAGCGAGACGTAGTGCTGGTGGACTTCTATGCCGACTGGTGTGGCCCCTGTCAGATGATTGCGCCCATCGTCGACCGACTGG
>JBMCDV010000262.1:0-2863 GCA_048618255.1 Natronomonas sp.
GACGGCCGCTTTGCTCCTCACGTCGGTTCGTCACAAAAGCGCCGGGACAGGGATTTGAACCCTGGATCCCTGAGGGAACACGCTTTCCAGGCGTGCGCCTTACCACTCGGCCATCCCGGCTCATCCCAATCTACCGGAGTGGTCCGTTTAAAGCCTTCGCGTTCGGTGGGAGCATGTCACTCCCCGTCGCCCTCCGAACGGACCCGGAACGTCGTGCCGAATCGACCCTCGGCGTAGTAGGCGGTCAGTACGGACGCCGCAAAAACGGCGACCGTGACCGACGCGAGCGGGCCGACGCCGACGAACGCCCCGTCGACGAGCAGATATCCCTGGTGAGCGACGAGGAACGCCAGCGCACCGACGACGCCCCACAGCAGCGCCGACCGCTTTCGGGGCGTCACGACCGCGTGGCGACGGCCTCGATTTCGACAGCCATTCCCAGCGGCAACGCACCGGCTTGTACCGCCGACCGCGCCGGCGGCTCGTCGTCGAAGTAACTCGCGTACGTCTCGTTCATCTCCTCGAAATCCTCGATATCGGCGAGGAACACCGTCGTCTTGAGCACGTTCTCGAGGCTCGACCCTGCCTCCTCCAGAACTGCTTGGAGGTTGTCCAACGCTCGTTCGGTCTGGACCGCGACGGGTTCGTCGTCCAGCGGGTCCCCGTCGGGCGTCAGCGCAATCTGTCCGGCAGTGAAGACGAGATTTCCGTCGCTCGTCGCCTGACTGTAGGCTCCCGCCGACGGCGGTGCGTCGTCGGTGTGGATTATCTCTTTACCCATACCCGTCCTGGGTCGGCGTCGGACATAAATTCGGTTGCCGGACGACGGCGCCTACTCCACCCGAACCGTTCGGCTGTCCGTTACGGGAACGAGCGGGAGCTCCGAGAAGGCGACCTCGACTTCGTAGGTCAACGCCTCTGCGTCGCCGCCGAAAACGCCGACCGGAACGGTCGCCTCACCCAGATACCGCGTCGTCTCCGACATCTCGATTCCGTTGACCGTCACGCGGACGCCCGCCGGTGCGCCGTCGCCGCCGTTCTCGACCGTCAGTTCGGCCATCGTGTTCTCGCCGGCGGGTATCGAGTCGGGAACGCCGCTCCATTCGAAGGAAATTTCGGGGAGCGATTCGGCCTGTTCGAGGACGCGCTCCGCGAGGCCCTCCGAGAGGCCGGCGTCGACCAGACCGGAGACGCCCGCTCGACGTACGTCCGCGGGCGTCTCCAGCCCCTCGCGGGCGAGTTTCTGGGCGCGACCCTTGCCGACGCCCTCGATAGCGGTGAGGCCGACGGCCTCGGCGCTGATGCCGTGTTCGAGGCGAGCCTCGATGCGCCGAACGAGGTTGGCGTCCCGCGGCGCGGCGAATCGCTCACAGAACGCCCGCAGCGCGGCGAGCATCCGCGTCGCGTTCTGTCTGATGACCCACGCGTCGCTTTTGAGTTCGCCCGGCGTCGTCCCCGACATCGCCGACCGGAGGATGGCGAGCACCTTCCGGTTGCCCGCATCGAGGTCGTCGCCCTCGCCGTCGAGGACGGCCTTGAACGCCTCTCGCTCGTCCCGGCGGGCGGAGACGCTGTCGAACTCCCCGGCGTCGGCGACCGCCCGCAGGACAGCCGACTCGTCGATAGCGGGCGTGTCGTCAGCGGCGGCTCGCTCACACAGCCGGTGGAACCCCTCGGCAGTGTCGAGCCGCAGGTAGAACTGCGAGGTGAGTTTGCCGAGGGCGGTCGGTTCGATGTCGAGTCCCGACTGGTCGACGAACCCCCCCGAGACCAGCCGCTCCAGCGTCGCCGAGACGCGGTCCCGAAGCGACTCGCCCGCATCGTACTGTTCCGGGGCGCTCTTCGCACGGGTGTAGTAGAACGTCGTCTCCAACCACTCCATGACGTCCTCGATGTCGTCGACGACGCCCAGCGCGATTTCGGCGTTGAGATGCGAGTCGAGTTCCCCCGCCAGCCGCGATTCGATGGGTTTGCCCTCGAGGAGCAGTTGGCGGTACTTCTCGGCGTCGGCACCGTCACAGACGACGTAGGCGTAGCCGGCGTCGTCGTAGCCCGGCCGGCCCGCCCGCCCGAGCATCTGGAGGATGTCCAGCGGACTCATGTCGACCTCCCCTTCGAGGGGGTCGTGCAGTTTGGTGTCACGAATGACGACACACCGCGCCGGGAGGTTCACCCCCCACGCCAGCGTCGAGGTCGAAAACAGCAGTTGAATCTTCCCCTCCTTGAACCATGCCTCGACGCGGTCTTTGTCCGCCTTCGAGAGGCCGGCGTGGTGGAAGCCGACGCCGTCGATGACCGACTGCCGAAGCGTGTCGTTGTTCAGTTCCTCGGCGTCGGTGTGGAACTCGTAGTCGCCGCGGGCGCCGATTTCGACGTCACGTTCGGCGATTACGTCACGGGCCTTCTCGGCGGCCCGAACCGTGTCCTGTCTGGAGGCGACGAAGACGAGCGCCTGCCCCCCGTCCTCGATGTGGGGTTGGGCGAGGTCCAGCGCCCGGTACAGTCGGCGGTACTTGTCGGCGAAGGCGTTGTCGCCGTGGGCGTACGTCTCGACGCTCGCTGACAGCGGCACCGGCCGGTAGTCGTCGCCGAACTGGAAGGTACAATCGTCCGGCGCATCCAGCCAGTCTGCCACGTCCTCGACGTTCTGCATCGTCGCCGACAGCGCGACGATACGCGGACCACAGAGCCGACGCAATCGCGAGATTGTCACTTCCAGCACCGCCCCACGGCGGTCGGAATCCAGCAGATGCACCTCGTCGATGACGACACAGTCGACGTCGGTAATAAATGAGTACCGCGGCGAGTCGTGTTTCCGCGTCGCCGAATCGGCCTTCTCCGGCGTCATCACGAGGATGTCGGC
>JBMCDV010000263.1:0-2846 GCA_048618255.1 Natronomonas sp.
CTCCTGGGACGCCTGATAGGCCCGTAGTTCCTCGGCCGCCGCGTCGGCTTCCGACTCCTCGAGCCCGAGCATTTCTAGGGACGCCGACAGCGTCGGGAAGACGAACTCCCCCGACTCCAGTTTCCGGAACGCCTCCTCACTGACCTGCCCGCCGTCCTCGTCGTCCACCCACAGGCAGGCCGCCCGCGGGTCGAGCAGTTGGGTGTAGTCCGCACGCGCGCGGGCGCCCTTCAGCCGCTGGGTGACGTTGCGCTCGAAGCCGGTGTTACAGACCTCGAGGTGGACCGGTTCCTCTTCCAGTAAGTGCGCCGCGAGACACTTCTCTGGGGCGACGTGGCCGTTGGCGTTCGCCCGGACGTACTCGGGGTGTTCGTCGGCCCACGCCGCCGACACCGTCTTGCCGACGCCGGAGACGCCGAGGCGGGTTTCGAACTCCGCCTCCCGCTCGGGCGCGTCCTTGAACAGCAAATCCTTCGTCAGATACACGTCGAGGCGCTCGACGGGGTCCATTCCCAACACCACGTCGCCGAAGACCCAGACTTCCCGAACGGGAACGGGCATGCGTTCGGAGGCGACCGTTTCCACGATGTCGCGCAGGCGGGCGACGGCGGCCTCGCGGCTGAGACTCATCGGTCGGCCGTAGGCCCTCTGCGCCGAAAACGGTTACTGGTCGTCGCGCCGAGGCGAAACCGGTATCCCGCCGAACCGGCAAGCCACCAGTAATGGAGTGCGACAAGTGCGGCAACGACGCGGTGATGCACGCCGCCTACTCTGGGCTACACATGTGTGAGGCCCACTTCCGACGGTCCGTCGACTCGCGCGTCCGCAAGCGGATTCGGGAGGACAGCCTGCTGTCCGACGACGCCACGCCGGACGACCCCGAGACGTGGCTCATCGGCCTCTCCGGCGGGAAGGACAGCGTCGTCCTCACGCACATCCTCGACGACGTGTTCCGACAAGACCCCCGCGTCGAGTTGGTCGCACTCACTATCCACGAGGGCATCGAGGGCTACCGCGACGCCTCACTCGACGCCTGTCTGGAGTTGACCGAGAACCTCGACATCGAACACGAGGTCGTCTCGTATGCCGACGAATACGGATTGGAGATGGACGACGTGGCCACAGAGGACCCCCTGGACATGGCACCGTGTGCGTACTGCGGGGTGTTCCGCCGGGACGCCCTTTCGCAGTACGCCGAGGCCTACGGCGCCGACAAGCTCCTGACCGGCCACAACCTCGACGACGAGGCCCAGACGGCGATGATGAACTGGCTCTCCGGCGACGTGGCCCAGATGGCCCAGCACTTCGACGCCTCGCTGGGGAGTTTCGACGACCGGGAGGTCGACGACGACCCCTTCGTCCCTCGCGCCAAACCGCTACGTGACATCCCCGAAAAGGAGGTCGCGCTGTACGCCCACCTCGCCGACCTCCCGAGCCACATGGCGGAGTGTCCCCACGCCAACGAGGCCTACCGCGGGGAAATCCAGCAGTACATCTACGACCTCGAAGCCGACCACCCCGGCACGCGACACTCCATCATGTCCGGCTACGAGGAACTGGCTCGACTCGCAGCGGAGGCCTACCGCGGTGGCGACGACGAACCACGCGGGGAGTGTGACCGCTGTGGCGCCCCGACGAACAACGCGGTCTGCCGGAAGTGCGAGCTGGTCGAGGCGGTCGGCGGCGAGTTAGCGAGCGACGACTGACTTCGGACGCGCCCTTCGAGTGGGTCAGAACACCGTCAGCCGAGCGTCATACATCGTGTTTTACGCAGAAATAGTCAGACAAATTGCTCCGATAGTTGCCACACTAATCGACGTACTGCAGCCAAAAATAACGTTTAAGATTTCAGACTTATCGGATTACGTCAAGTCCGTTGTTCTTTTCGACTTCCGAGCGGCCACCGTCGGTCTCGCCCACGCCGAAGCCGCTTCCGGAGCTGCCGGTGTTGGCCGACTGCTCGGGCGGCGAGGAGGCGAACTCGCCTTCCTCCTCGACGCCCTCGATGGCCTGCCGAGAGGCGTCGGCCTGTTTCTGCGTCGTCGGGCCGAGAATCTGGGCCGACTGGACGCCCGTCATGATGGCCATGACGCGGACCTTGCCCTTGTACTCGTCTTGGATGCGGGCGCCCCAGATGACGTTCGCGTTGGCCTCGAGACGTTCGGTGATGTTCTGGGCGATGCCCTCGGCCTCTTTCAGCGTGAGGTCGGGGCCACCGGTGATGTGGACCAGTCCGCCGGTCGCACCACGGTAGTCCACGTCCAGCAGTGGGTGGTTCATCGCGTCGTTGACCACCTCCTTCGTCTTGTTCTTGTCCTGCGTTTCGCCGACCAACATCACCGCCACGCCGCCCTGACCCATTATCGAGGTCATGTCGGCGTAGTCGAGGTTGATGAGGCTCGGCTGGGTGATGGTCTCGCTGATGCCCTTCACCGTCTCGGCGATGATCTGGTCCATCACCGAGAACGCCTTGCCAATCGGGAGATTGGGGACGTAGTCGAGCAGGCGGTTGTTGTCGAGGACGATGATGGAGTCCGCTTCGTTGCGGAGTTTCTCCAGTCCTTCCTCGGCTTTCACCGTCCTGGCACGCTCGACGTTGAACGGCGTCGAGACCATGCCCACGACGATTGCACCCTGTTCTTTGGCGATTTTCGAGACGACCGGCGCCGCACCGGTACCCGTCCCGCCACCCATGCCGGCGGTGACGAACACGAGGTCCGCCTCGCCGAGCACTTCCTTGATAGTTCCCTGGGCCATCTCCGTGGCGCGCTCGCCCATCGATGGGTCGCCACCGGCACCGAGGCCGTTGGTCAGGGACTTGCCGACGAGAATCTTCGTGTCGGCCT
>JBMCDV010000264.1:0-2840 GCA_048618255.1 Natronomonas sp.
CCCTTGTACGGCGTCGCGGCCTCGACGCCCTCCGGAACGAAATCCTCGTCGTCCGTGTCCTCTTTGAGGTATCGGTCGCCACCGCCGGACTGCATCGCGCCGACCGAGCCCATTCCGCGGTACTGCTTGTACTTTTTGCCCTGAATCGTGATGACTCGGCCCGGCGCCTCGTCCGTTCCAGCGAAGTACGAACCGAGCATCACGGCATCGGCTCCGGCAGCGATGGCCTTCGCGGCGTCACCGGAGTATCGAATCCCGCCGTCGGCGATGACGGGGACATCGTGGTCTTTCGCCACGTCGGCGACCTGGGCGACGGCCGTGACCTGGGGCATCCCCGCACCAGTGACGACCCGGGTCGTGCAGATGCTCCCCGGGCCGATACCGACCTTCAGACCGTCGGCGAAGTCGACGAGGTCCGCTGCCGCCTCCCGCGTCCCGATGTTCCCGACGATGACGTCGGCGTCGACGCTCGCTTTGATGTCCCTGGCGCTATCGACGACGTTCAGGTTGTGCGCGTGTGCCGTGTCGATGAACAGCGCGTCGGCACCCGCCTCGTCGGCGGCGATGGCTCGTTCCTCGTCGAAGGGGCCGACGGCCACACCCACCAGCAGTCGCCCGTTCGCGTCCCGCGCGGCGTTGTCGTGTTCGCGGCGGGCCAGGATCCCCTGCATCGTGACCAGGCCAACCAGCCGATCGTCGTCCACGATGGGGACGCGTTCGATCTTGTGTTCGTACATCAGTTCGAGCGCCTCGCGGGCGGTAACGTCCTCGCCGGCGGTGATGACCTCGTCGGTCATCGCCTCACGGACTTCGTCGCGGTCACCGACTTCGAGGTACGGCCGGATGTCGGTGCCCGAAATGATGCCGAGGACGACGCCGTCGTCGTCGACGACCGGCGCGCCGGAGACGCCCTCTTGACCCATCATGCGGTCGACCTCCCGAACGGTGTGTTCCGGTGAGGCCGTGACCACGTCACGGATGATGAGTTCGTCGGCTCGTTTGACCGTCTCGACGTGTTCTGCGGTCTCCTCGACGGTCATATTCCGGTGTAGGACGCCGAGGCCACCCTCACGGGCCATTTCGATGGCCAGTTCGGCTTCGGTGACGGTGTCCATCGCCGCCGAGAGAACCGGAATGTTCAGGGTAACGTTCGTCGACACGCGGGTCGCCATGTCGGCGTCGTCCGGTTCGACGCGACTCTCCTTGGGACGAAGGAGTACGTCGTCGAACGTCAATGCCTCAGGTACGCGGAGTTTCTCCGAGAAGGGTTCGTCGCTCGCCATGTAAACCGTCGGAATCCCCCGCCCAAAAGCATTGCGAGAGCGCTACCACCCGTCACCGACACACACGGACGGCCCGCTCCGTGGCTTTGTCATCATCGGTGTCCGAACATGTACATCGACGCCCGCCAGTGGATGTTCGTCCGAATCGCGTGTGAATGTCGGATGATTCGTCGGGAATCACACTGGTAGGTTGCCACTCGTCAGATGTATGCGGACAAGACTCACACAACACTTATGATTCAGTCAACTGTTGCCTCATGTATGGACTCCGCCAGTCCCATCGCACAGCGTATCGCCGGGCAATCCAGCCTCGCCACCGGCATTTTCTTTACATTTGCGATGTGGACAAATAAAGCGGAGAAAGTCGCACCCATCCGGACTCGCAACCGCTCCGGACACGTCAGAGGGTATCGCGACATCCACCGCCGTTCGTCCCATGGTGAGGGTCGCCCTGCCTGACGAATGAGCGCATCACGCCACCCGATTGCGTTACGTCTCGAGCGACAGGTCGGTGAAGGGACGCGACTGCTCGCGACCGTCATGGCGCTGCCGCTCATCGACGGCATCTTCACGGCCCTCATCGTCGCCGGTGCGGTTTCGGACCTCCTCGACATGGTCGAGGTCGGACTGCTCATCTTCGGCGGCAGCGCGACGCTTGCCGTCGTCCTCGCCGAGATGGAGGGTTCCCGACGCGACCGCGTGAAGAACATCCTCATCGTCGGCGCACTCGTCGTTCCGCTGGCCGCACTGCAGGCCACCATCGCGCCGACCATCGCCTCGGTGCTCGATATGGTCATCTTCGAGCGCTTCGCCGCACTCGTCATCCTCGCCATCGCCGCGAAGACCGCGAGCGCCACCGTCGGCGAATACCTTCCCCGACCCAGCGTTATCATCGGCCTCGGCCTCGTCGCGAGTTTCCGACCGACTGACTTCGAGTTCGGCTTCGTCGCCGACCCGATGTTCGTCGTCTACGGCACCGGAGCCGCCGTCGTCGGCGTCGCCTTCGCATTGGCCGTCGCCGGCTTCGGACCGTGGCTCCGAGGAAACGTCGACATCGACCGCTTCCGCTTCGGTAGCGCGGTCGCGTTAGGTGTCCTCCCGCTGACCATCCTCGAAGTCGGCCCTATCACGGGCGAGGAACCGCTGGCACTCATCGTCCTGACGGTCACCGGCCTCTTCGCCTTCAATCCAGAGGGCGCGATGGACGCGCAGGTCGATGACACGGATGCCGCGGCCGCAACCGACGGTGGTGACCCCGACGCGGATGACCACTTCGAGGAAGACGTCGAAGACGCGGTCGAACGCGTCGACGACGAAGAGTCCTCCGCCCCCGGTAGTCCCGAAGGCGACCGCGCCCCGTGGCTGTAAAGCCTTAGGGGCCTCGGCGACACTCCTCCAGTATGGCCGACAATCGCGTCGTCGAGGGTCGTATGGTAACTCCCGGAAAACTCGCTGAACTCATCGAAGGCGAGCGGGTGATGGACGCCGAAGGCATCGAGGACACCGACCGAGAATGTCCCGACTGCGGAGGCGACGTCATCTCGGTGGGCTACATGC
>JBMCDV010000265.1:0-2837 GCA_048618255.1 Natronomonas sp.
TCGACCCAGTAGTGGGGGTCGAAGTCGCCACGGTCGTGTTCGTCGTCGTGTTCTTCTGTGTGTTCGTCGTCGTGTTCTTCTGTGTGTTCGTCGTCGTCTTCGTGACCGTGTCCGATTTCTCGAAGCTCCACGTCTGCGAGCGCGTCGACGACGGTGACGGACTCGTGGTTCGCCCGGAGGTTCTCGGCGCTGTCGAGCGCCCAGTTCTGGAACCCCGGGATGTCGAGGTAGACGAACGCGGCAGAGCGGGCGGCGTCGACCTGTGCCTGTGAGCCGACCTCGTACTGGTGGCCCATCTCTCCCGGCGGGATGGGGTTCTGTACCTCGGTCACGTCGCCGACGACGTGACGGGTGAAATCGGCTAACGTAAAAAACGAAGTGAAAACTCCGTCATCCCCACCATCGTCACCAGCGGAGCTGGGGTCACCGAGACAGCCTGCGAGGCTCCCGCCGACCACCGCCGCCGTCCCACCGAGTACCTGCCGTCGCGTCGGGTTCATACCCACCAGTTACCCATCTCCAGTTAAAAATGTTATTATTCATTAGACCTTAGTTAATAACATTGGTGCCAATGCGTCGCCGTCTTGTTAACCGACTCACTCCGCGATGTCGGCGACCGTCGCGTCGGCGAGGTCCCGAAGCGTCTCGGGGGTGATGGGGAACACCGCCTGTGGCGTTCCGGCGGCGGCCCACACCTCCTCGAACTCCAGAAGCGTCTCGTCCATGAAAACGGGTACGTCCGAATCGTGGCAGAACGGCGGCACACCGCCGATGGACCACCCCAACGTCGACTTGATGTCGTCGGCGTCGCCCATCGATACGCTCTCGGCGTCGACGCCGACGAGGTCGGCGACTTTCGCCTCGCTCACGCGGTTTGCGCCGCTCGTGACGACCACGACGAGGTCGCCGGCGGCCGAGAGGACGATACCACTTGCAATTTGGGCGACGTCACAACCGATAGCTGCGGCGGCGTCGGCCGCCGTCTTCGTTCCTTCGGGGAACTCGTGTACGTCGACATCGAAGCCGTGACGGTCCAAAGCACGGGTCCGGAACTCCGCTGCACTCGGGTGCATAGCGGGGGGTATCGGCCGTCGTGCAAGAATCTCCCGATGAGAGTCAAACGTTCGTTTGAACCTTCGGCACGGTTTTTATATTCTCCCCAGTAGCCGACACCGTGAAACGACGTTCCCTCCTCGTGGCCGCGGCGGCCGCGACCACGACCGGTATCGCCGGCTGTCTCGGTGGCGACCCGGCAACGGCACCCGAAGGCGCTCGCGACGACCCGACGGATACGCCGACCGGCCCCCGACTCGTCGACCAGTCCTTCGAGGTCGAACGCGTCGAGTGTGGCGACGACTACGGCAGCCACGAGGCGACCAAAGAAGACGGCGTCGTCACCGTCGAGGGCGTTCTCGACGGTCGAGACCCCTCCTATACGGCCGAACTCGTCACGAGCGAGTACGACTCCGAGGCCGACGAACTGTACGTCGAAGTCGAGAGTATCGAGGGCGACGACGACGGCGTGTCGGCACAGTGTATCGTCGAAATCGAGTACGTAGCGACGTTCACTTTCGAGAACGGCGAACCGTCATCGGTGCGGGTCGACCAATCGGGAATCAAAAGTGGGTCTTCGAGCGCCAGTAAGTCGGTAAGCGCCGGCCCCGACACCGAGACGCCGGAACTCACCGGCACGCCGACCCGGACTCCATCGGAGGACGCCTGAGTTACAACGTGATGGCTTTCAGCCCGTAGCGTGGCACGCCCTCCTCGACGTAGACACGTCGCGGAACGGCGCGGACGCGGTCATCGACGGACGCACCACCGGCGACCTGCATCGGCAGCGACACCTCGCCGCCCTCGGCATCGAACCGGACGATCGCGACGCCGAAGGCGCCCTGTCGGGCCTGCTGTTCGGCGAACTCCGGCGGCGCACCGCCCTGTCCGATGGTCGTCGCGGCGTCGACGACGCCCTCCAGTTCCGGTTCGACCGCCTCGAACTCGACGAGCGACAGGCAATCGGGGCAGGCCCCGTCCGGCGGGAAGGCGACCGCACCACATTCGGGGCACCGGCCGGCTTCGTGGCGGTGTCGTTGCGGGAGGCTCCGACGCCACGTCGGCACCGGGACGTGTGCCGCGCCGCCGTCGGGTTTCTCTCCGATAACGTCGCCGCGTCGCCGGAGGTATGCCGGGTAGTCGAGTTCCCGGTCGCCGTCCAGGGACGCCTCGACGGGCGCGGTTCCCTCGACGACGAACGACGTCGCGCCGGCGCCCGACCCCCACGCAACCCCGAGCGTTCGCTCGTGGCCCGACCGGAAGGATTCGGCCAGCGACAGCGGGACGCTCGCGGCGGCGGTGTCGCCCAGCGAGGAAACCGTCTCCACCGCCGCGATGGCCTCGGCATCGAGGTCCGTCCGGTAAGGGAGTTTCCCGTTCGGGGCTTGCAGCGCGATGGCTTCGGCGTCGGCGTCTTCGAGCGCGTCGACGGCCGCCTCGATTGGCTCGGTGAACGCGGCGCGGTCGTAGATGCCGATGTCGAGGCCTTCGACGTTCTCGCTGCCGCGCTGTCGGAACCGCGTCCCCGGCCGCACGTCGCTGTGGGACGCCCGTTCGCTCACGACTGCGGGCGCGTTCTCGCCGACGAGGAAGGCTACGGCGCCCGCCCCGGCGGCGTGTTCGCGGCTGTCGTCCGGTTCACCTTCGGGGCAGTCCGCGACGACAACGAGCGCCGTGCCGTCGCCGTCGATGGATTCTAGTAAGGCGTCGACGCCTGCGCGTGTGCTGCCTGCGTAGGTCCGCCGGACCGCATCGGCCGGGACGTTCAGGTACGACACCACGCG
>JBMCDV010000266.1:0-2815 GCA_048618255.1 Natronomonas sp.
CGTCCGTCCGGTGCAGCATCGGGTTCTCGTCTTCATCGATGATTTCGACTTCCATGGTTACGTTGCCCGAATTTTCCCCCGAAGCGCGTAAAAGGATTTCGAAGCGCGAGACGGCGTCCAGAGGCCGTTTCGGGTCCACAGGTGTCGTCGAAAACTGGGCGACTGGAGGGTCTCCGTGGGTTCAAACGCCGAGAATATCGAACAACCGCTCCGAATCGCCCTCCATCCGCCCCAGTAGGTCCCGACACTCCGCCCGAAGCCGTTCGTCGACGGTGACGAGCACCATCCCCTCGTCCGGTTGGCCGTAGACGACGGCGGCGCCGTCGGGCGCGGCGACGATGGCGGGCAGCGCCGCGAGGTCCTCCTCGCCGACGACGGTGATGACGGTCGACCTCTCGCCGTCGATGGCGTCGACGAGCACGTCGAGCAGTTCTGCGGTCAGCGTCGCCGGCGGGTTCTCCACCTCGCGCTGGCGGTCGAAGCCGCCGATGGCGTCAAGGATTTCCCGTCCGACACGCTCGCGTTTCGTCTTGCCGTCGACGAGCGCCACGTCGGGGCGGCGACCAGCCTCCAGGAGGTGATACGTGACGATGTCGCCGACGGCGATTATTGGGCCGTCGGTGTCGGCGAGAAGCGCGTCCGTGTCCGTGTAGATGGGCCCGAGTGGCTCTTTCAGTTCGCCGCGTAGCTCCTTCTGTAGTTCGACGACGACCGGCACCATCTCAGCGGACCTTCAGCGCGTAGCGTCCGGGTTCCGTGATTTCCATTTCGGCGGCGATTTGGCTCTCCTCGGGGTGGGCGATGACGACGTAGCCGGCCCAGTCCTCGGTCAGTGAGTTCGACGCACAGACGGGACACTGCTCGCCGTCGTCGATTTCGAGGACGCGGTGGCAGTCCCGACACACCAGTCTGTCGGCCATCTAATCACCGGCCTCCGCCTCGTGGCGCTGGCGGTCCTCCTCGAGCCAGCCGTGTTTCCCGAGTCCCGGCTGTTTCGCGGTGAGACCGATTTTCGAGTCCCGGGGGTTCCGCTCGTCGATGCTCTTCGTGACGATGCGCGCCCGAACGGAGTCACCGACGCTGAGCACGCGGTTGGAGTCACGGGAGGCCAACTGTTGGTTCTCCTCGTCGTAGGCCAGGTACTCGTCGGATATCTGGGAGACGTGGAGCAGTCCGTCGACGGGTCCGATGCCGACGAAAGCCCCGAAGTTGACGACCTCGACGACCTCGCCGTCGACGACCTCCTGCATCTGTGGGTCGTAAGTGACGGCGTCGAACTCCGCCTCGTAGTAGACGCCCGGCCGGTTCGGCAAGACGGCGCCGTCCCCGATTTCGTGGACCTCCGTCACCGAGACGACACTGCCGACCGATTCGTCCATCCGTCCTTCGAGCTTGTCCTGCAGCAGCCGCTTGACCAGCTCGGGCGACACCTCCGCGAGATGCCGCGGCGGCACCTCGACCGTGTCCTTGAGTCGTACCCGTTTGTACATGTTATGGTTGAGTTACTTCGAGTTTGTTACGCCCCCGTAAACTAATTACGGGAACGTTTTCGTCCAGTAGCCGCCGCCGCAGCGGCATGTCGTTCGTGACCGCACCGTCGACCTTGCGCGCGATTTCGACGACCGCATCGTCCGCATATGCTGCCTCGTGCTCGATGGTTTCACACTCCCGGCGTGCGAGGTCCGCGCCGACGCTTGCGGCCTTCGCCTCCTCGCCGTTGCCCTCGGCGAGGTCGTCGAGTTCCTCCAGCACTGCCCGCGGAACGACCGTCTCGTGGTCGCCGAGCAGGCGGTCGAGTTCCTCGAACGTCCGGACGCCGACTTCGACCGGCATCATCAGTGCGTTCGTATCGAGCACCACGCGCATCACCGAAGCGTTCCGACGCCGATGAGTCGCCAGCGAGCGCCGACTCGGCGATTGATTGCGATTTTCGCTCCCTCGGCGGCACACACCGGCCGCTTGAGGTTCACTTCACACACGCCGTCGCGGGCGCTCGTCACCGCGCCCACCGTCGTCGCCGTGCCGATGGTCATCATCAGCGGTTCGCCCGTCGATATCTCCTCGACGTCGCCCTCGCCGACGATTCGGTCGAACAGTTCGATGTCCATCGTGAACGCCTCGTGGGTCGGCGGGAGGCTGCCCGGTGGGCCAGCAACCTGTCCCGCGAGGGCGTCACCCTTCGTCAACGAGGGGTCAAGCCCCGTTCCGACGCCGAGCAGTCCGCCCGGCGAGACCTCGTCGACGAACTCGCCGCCGGCCTGCAGCGAGCGAACCGTCGTCTCGACGGGGTGGTACTCGGATTGGCCGCCTTCCTCGATTTCGCGGCCCGGTTTGATTTCGATTTCGTCGTCGATTTCGAGTTGTCCCTGCGTGAGCGACCCGCCCAACACGCCGCCAGTGAGGTCCTCCCAGGTCGTTCCCGGGCGGTTGATGTCGAAAGAGCGGGCGACCTGCAGCCGTGCGTCGGCGTCGGGGTCCCGCTCCGGCGTCGGGATGGTCTCCTCGATGGTCCCGATGAGGAGGTCCATGTTGACGTTCTGCTGGGCCGAGATGGGGACGATGGGTGCGTCCTCGGCGACCGTTCCCGCGACGAACTCCTCGATTTGCTCGTAGTTTCGGAGCGCCTGTTCGCGGTCGACGAGGTCGATTTTGTTCTGGGCGATGACGATGTTCTCGATGCCGATGATGTCCAGCGCCATCAGGTGCTCTTCGGTCTGAGCCTGCGGCACCGGCTCGTTGGCACCGACGACGAGCACCGCACCGTCCATGATGGCGGCCCCCGAGAGCATCGTCGCCATGAGCGTCTCGTGGCCCG
>JBMCDV010000267.1:0-2813 GCA_048618255.1 Natronomonas sp.
TCGGTGGGCTTGGCCCACCCGAACTGTTGTTAATCGCCGGCATCCTGATTCTCCTGTTCGGAGCGAGCAAGCTCCCGGAACTCGCACGGTCGATGGGGTCGGCGACCGGCGAGTTCAAGAAAGGTCGCCAGGAGGTCGAAGAGGAACTCGAAGAGATACAGGACGACGACGAGGAAGTCTCCGCGGAGGCCGACGCCGAAACGTCCAGCGACACCGAGCGCTCGAACGCCTGACCGCCCGAATTCCGTTTTTCGCCGACTCGATTCCGCTTTCCGAGGAAAAAGCCTATAATCAACACTGGGTTAGCCTCGGGTAGCAATGATGGACCTGCTTCCAATGCAGTTCGGGCTTCCCGGGGGGCCCGAGGTGCTGATAATCCTGCTCATCGCCGTGCTGCTGTTCGGCGCGAACAAGATTCCCAAACTCGCCCGCTCGACCGGCGAAGCGATGGGCGAGTTCCAGAAAGGCCGCCAAGAGGTCGAAGAGGAACTGAAGGAGATGCGCGACGGCACGACGGGACAGTCGACGAGCAGTTCGTCGACTGAACCGGCGACCGACACCGAAACTGACAGCGACGCGACGACCGACACCGCGGAAGCCGAAGCCGACGACGACGAGGACTTCGAAATCGCGGAGGCGGAATCGGACGACGAGACCGAGACGAACTGACGAACCACTCGGACAGCAATCGTTTTTAGCCTCCCGCGTCCACTTTCGACAGGGCGTGTGGCCAAGCGGACTACGGCGAGAGGTTCCTAACTTCTAGAGCGCGGGTTCGAATCCCGTCACGCCCTACAGGAGACTCTAAGACCCTCTCGGCACTGAGAATCGTCTCGACCAAATCGGCGCTACCGAGACGTTTACTCCCGCCGCTGCGCTACGGACTCGTATGAGTCGACCGACGCTTGACGATATCGCGGCACTCGCCGGTTCGCGTGTCGAACTCACGGTTCCGAAACCCCGGGAGGACCAGCGGCTCGTCGGAACTGTCGTAGCCGAGGGTGAGGGACTGCGACTGCGCGTCGACGGCGGAAAGAGCGAGAATCACGCGACGATTCGACTGAGAAAACGGGAACGCGACGGCGTCGTGCGGGCGTTTCGCGGACCGGACGGTGACCTGCTTGTCGGTCGAGTCAAACGCGTCGTCGAACTGTGAGAAACGGGATTTAGGCGGCCGGGGTCGCGGCGTCGGGTTCCTCGCCCGTCCGGACTGCGTACGTCGATTTCCGTGCGTCCATGAGGTACACCGACTCGTCGACGATGTCGGCGTCCTCCAGTTTCCGGAGGGCGTGTCGGACAGTCCGCTGTGGCAGTAGCGACTCCTCAGCGAGCTGCGATTGAGTCATGGGGCCCTCGTACTCGAGCGTCTTGTAGACAAGCTTCGCGCTCGGCGGGAGGTCTTTGACCGCGGATTCGACATCAGACATACCACCATCGACGGGCGGATGCCGCTTAATCCCGGGTCGGTTTGGTACTCCTCGCGCACACCCGTCTGTGTCAGGGGTGGCGACCAACGTCGAGGGCGGCGGGCACCTCGGGGAACAGCGAATCGAGGTCCGGGTCCGATTCGAGCAGTTCGAACGCGCGGCCGGACTGTCCGACGACGCCCGCATCGAGGAGGTGTTCGAGATGGGCGAAGGCCTCTCCTGGTCCGTGGAGGATGTGAATGTACGACAGCGAGCCGAACAGTTCGGCGCTGACCTCCCACGGCGTCGCGGGGCCGTCTTCGAGGACGCCGACGACCCGTTCGGTTCGGTCGCGGTGGTGAGAGACGATGTCCGCGGCTCGTCCCGGCGGGTCGATTATGGGGCCGCGGTGGCCGGGCCACGCCCGGGTGTACTGGCGTACAATGATTTCGACGAGCGCCCCGAGGTACTGTTCGAGGGCGCCGTCGACGCGAATGTCGGCGCCGCCGACGTTCGGCGTGTAGTACGGCAACAGCGCGTCGCCACTGAACAACTCTTCGCCGCCACGGCCCTCGAAGGCGAATCCCGACAGTCCGGCGGCGTGGCCCGGCATGTGGACGGCTTCCAGTTCGACGCTCCCGAGGTCGAAGGTGTCGCCGTCCTCGAAGATGGTCACCTCGGGAGCCTCGCCGTCCATGCCCGCACTGCCGTCGAGGAACGCCAGCAGTTCATCCTGTTTCTCCTCGGGCATTCCCCACTCGTCGATGGCGTTCCGGAGTCGGTCCTCCTGTGCGGCGGTGGCTTCGGGGTCTTGGGCGACCAGTGGTGCGTCGGCCTCGTGGACGTTGACCGGACAGCCGCTCTCGGCTTGTATTTCACCGGCTAAGCCGGTGTGGTCGGCGTGGTGATGTGTGAGTAGGATTTGCTCGATGTCGGCGAACTCCAGGTCGTACGTCGCTAATCCCTCTTGGAGTTGCCTCCGGGTGTCGTCGGACGCGACGCCGGTGTCGACGAGCGTCGTCGTCGCACCGTCTTCGAGACCGAGAACGTAGCAGTTGTTGTTCCCCTCGAACGCGTGGTTACCGAGCGCGACGATTCCGAGTTCGAAATCGAGTGCGGGGTCGGTCATTGGGCGACCTCCGCGAGTGAGGCCGTCGTCGTTCCTCCCGAGACGCCCGGTGACAACACGAGCGTGTCACCGTCGGAGAGCACCACGTCGTCGCGGTCTTCGAGAAGTGGCTCGCCGTTGCGTGCGACCGTGATGTGAGAGCGCAGCGCGCCGTTCTCACGGAACAGCAGCGACTGCAGGCCGTCGTGGTCATCGGCGACGCCGCGGACGGCTTCGACGACGGAGGTTCCGTCAGGTACGGTTCGGACAACCGACGTTTCACCGACGGCGTCCCGAAG
>JBMCDV010000268.1:0-2812 GCA_048618255.1 Natronomonas sp.
CTTGAGATCCTCGCCGACAACGTAGCCGCGGGTGTCCCACGGCTCCCCGGGGTCGACCGGGGTGTCGAAGCTGTACCCGGCCTCGGTGAAGAGGTAGTCGGCGTAGGAGACGAGGCCGGGAGACATGCCGATGTCTTACATGCCGCCGACGCCGGGCTTGTCGAACCGAACTGCAGAGTTGTGCCCCACGTAGGGGTCCATGTGTTCGTTCTCGGGGTTGATCTCAGCGACGGTATCGTCGTCGTAGACGCCGACGACCCAGTCGAACCAGTGGGTGGTCAGCCCCTTGCCGACCCAGCCGTCGTCCGGCAGGCCGCTGTTGAGCCACAGCCGCGGCGTCTCGATACAGCCACCGGCGAGGACGACTGTGTCGGCCTCGACGGTCTGGGTCGCACCGGACCACGTGTCACGGATTTCGACGCCGGTCGCTTCGAGGTTGCCGGCGCCTTCCGCGGTGTGAACGTCGGTGACGTAGGTGTTCGGCCGGATGGCGACGTTACCCTGATTGTCGTTCTTGTTCGTGTCCAGCGCGCGCGGCACGTAACCGATGTTGCTGGACTTGCGCGCTTTCTCGCGGACGGGCGCGTCGACGGGCGTCGACGACCCCTGGAAGTGGTCGCCGACGAGGGTGTCGCCGCGGAAGCCGTCGTCGTAGCTGAACGACCCCTCGTAGTCGGAGTCCAGCGGCTGGCCGTTGGAGGTCTCCTTGCCCGGCACCTCGACGGCGTTCGGCTGGGGCCGCCAGCCGGTCTCGGTGACGTTGAGGTCGTCGAGCAGCGGATACTCGCCGTTTCGGTCGTTGCTCGCGCCCTCGATGAACACCTCTTCACGGGCCGTCATCGGGGCCTGCTGAGTACTCGTGATTTCCTCGTTGAGCCGGTAATACGGCACCATGTCGGCGTAGCTGACCTCGTCGGGCCAGTGGGGCTGGTCGTCGAAGGCCGTCGGATAGCCACGCGGGTGATTCGAGAAGTAGTGCGTCGACGTACCACCGACGGCCGACACCTGCCAGATGAACGCGTTCTGGTGGAGGTTCCGGAACCACGGCGCACGCGCGCTGTTGGACGGGCCGACCCGGAGGTAGCCGTAAGTGGGGTCGTTGGCCGCCGCCTCGCGGTGGGTGAACTGCTCGTCGAGCAGTTTGCCGTCGAGGTCGTCGGGGTCGGTGCTGACCGTCCCGCCCGAATCGACGTGCGGTTCGGGCCATTCCTGGTTGCCGTAGAACGGACCGGCTTCCAGCAGGAGTACGTCCAGGTTGTGGTCGCGTGCGAGTTTCCACGCTGCGACCGGACCGTCCGCGCCCGCACCGACGACGACGACGTCTGGGTCGTTCATAGCAGGTCACCTCCGGTGGCCTCCTCGGCCTCATCCGCGGCCTCGTCCGGAAGTTCCGGGTCGGCCGGTCCGGGCGTCTCGTTGGTCTCCCACTCGTCGTCGAAGCCGCCGGGGACGGCGTGGCGCCAGTCGGCGGCGTAGCCGTCTGCCGGACCGGGGTAATCGGTCTGGGTTCGGCTCTGTACCTCGCTGGGGTCGACCTGCATTTCGCGGTCGCTCGGCATGTCCGTCTTCGTGTCGCCGAGGCCGGACCACTCCGTGTAGTAGCCGAAGCCGTGCAGGCCGTTGCAGGCCATGACGACGAACTTCAGGATGCCGACCGCGGGCAGCATCGGCGAGAGGACGCCGTCGAGACGGTCGATGACGGCACCGTCGACGATGGTCCACAGACAGCGAAGGCGGTCCTCTCGGGAGAGTCGGGTGAAGGTGCCGCCACCCGCGAACTCGGGGTTCGGCGGCGGTGTGTCCTCGTTTTTCCCCTGTGCGAGGAACTCCGCGGCGACGATGTCGAAGACGAACGGGAACATGTTCGCATAGGGGTAGTTCTGGACGACCTGATGGGTGCCCTCGTTGGCACCCTCGACGAGGAGGTCGAACTCCGCGATGCCCTCGGCGTCTTCGGGAATCGGCGCGTCCGCGAAGTCGATTGCGAGTCGGTCGGCAGCGCCGAAGTCTAGTTCCTCACCCAGGGCATCGAGGTCATCGACATCGAGAAGCTCGCCGAGTTCCCCGACCGAGTCCAGTCCCGCGAGGTCGGCCAGGGCACCGAGTTCCGACCCCGAGGAGACGGTGTCGAGGTCGAGTTGGAACAGTTCGGGAGCCATCAGGCCGTCGACGAGTTCGGTGGCGGAATCGAGCGACGTGCCGCTACCGACGTCGTCGGTCTCCGTCAGGCCACCGAGGGAGTCACCGAGCGGGTTGTTTTCGCCGAGGTCGCCAAAGGGGCTGCCGCCGGACTGGGCGGTTTTAACGGGCGTCTGGAGCGTCTCCAGGCGGACCTCCTGGAAGTGGTTGAAGTCCCAGATGAGGAACTTCTCGAGTTCCACGTCGAGCCCGCCGGGAACGTGTTCGGGGCCGAGTTCGTCTTCGAGTTCGGGTGTCCGAGGGACGATCGCGTCGACGATGGCCCGATAGGTGTCCCGCGTGTGAGGGTCCGCCGGAACCTCTTGTCCCATCACGTCCTGTGCTTCCGCGATACTTACACCGGACATCGACACGGCCGCGAGGCCGCCGACGCCCTTCATGACGCCTCGCCGCGTCATCGGTGCGTTGGAGTCTTCTGTCATGATAGTATCTGCCAACCGCTACCTGTTACTACCGGTCATAGCCGTTAACCCTACTGCGGGAAATATGGGGGTCTTTATGCCAAAATATAATATTTCGTATATAAATTTAGCCAGTTCCCAGAGTGATAGCGGTGGTTCGAGTAAATTCGCTTTCTTGGACCTTTTTAGCCAATATTACTGAGGTATAGTAT
>JBMCDV010000269.1:0-2811 GCA_048618255.1 Natronomonas sp.
GTGCCCGACTCCCCGACTACGGCCGGCGGTACGAATGCGTCCACGAAGCCGAATCGACGGCCGTCTTCCTCACCAGCGCCGGCCACTGGGCCGAAATTGGCGAGGAACTGGCGCTCACCGACCGCGAGTGGAAGGCGATACGCCGCGCTCACGCCGAACACCTGAAGCGACTCGGTGACGACCTCGACCGCCGCCAGGAGTTCGAGACGGCCTTGGAGGTGCGCGAAGCCGTCGTCATCGGGAAATGAACGCCTCGATATCGGCGCCCGTCCGCTCGGGGAACTCGGCGTGGAGCCAGTGGCTCGCCTCGGGGTAGTGTTCGACCGTCACGTCGTCGAGTTCTCGCTGAACGACGTTGGGAATGTGCCCGCCGAGCGCGCGGTCGCGTTCGCCCCACAGCAGCAGCGTCTCGGCGCGGACGCGTCGGCCAGCATCCCAGCGGTTTCGCCACAGCTGTTGGACGTTCTCGCGGCCGAACGCCCGGTAGTAATCGAGCATCGCCCGAATCGCGCCGTCGCGTCGCCACGCCTCCCGGTAGATGGCGATATCTTCGTCGGTGTAGGCCTCGGGAACGACCGGGTCCTCACGGAACAGTCGTTCGAGCAACGCGAAGTCGTTGGCCGAAAGCAACCGCTCGGGTATCGCGGGCAACTGGAAGAAGCCGGCGTACCACGACCGAAGCGCCTGCCCGAGCGTGAACTGTCCCTCGAAGGCACCGGGATAGGGGGCGTTGAGGACGACCAGTCGGTCGAGCACCTCGGGTCGCTGGAGGGCGGTCCCGAAGGCGACGACGCCGCCCCAGTCGTGGCCGACGACGTGGGCCGTCTCGTGGCCGGTCGTCCGTATCAGTCCCGCCACGTCCTCGGCAACTACTTCGAGTCGGTACTGTCGGACTTCGTGGGGCTTCTCCGAGCGGTTGTAGCCGCGCAGGTCGGGTACGATGACGTGGAACGATTCGGCGAGACGGTCGATGTGGCGTCGCCACGCCCACCAGCACTCCGGAAACCCGTGGAGTAAGACGACCGCCGGGGCCTCGGGGTCGCCCGCGATGACGTAGTGGAGGTCGAGGCCGCCGATGTCCGAGATTCGGTGGCTCCAGCCCCGTTCGTCGGTCCACTCGTCGCGTTCGTCCCGTCGGAGTGCCGGCTGGCTCATACTCGCCGTTGGGTGGTCGGACGCTTGAGACCCGTGTTCGGCGCACTCCTTCGCCGGTTTTCGACGCTCGCTTACTCGCCCTCGACGCCGGTGGCGCCGAAGCCGAGCTCCTCGACGCCCTCGACGATAGCCGTCTGGTCGGCGTCGGCCTCGTAGTAGAACACCACGTCGTAGGTGCCGTCGCGGACGAGCTGTTGACACTCCCAGACGAACTCCTCGTCCTCGAGGGTGAGTCCTTGATGCTGGTTGACGCCGAAGCGGTCGTCGTCGTTGCCGGAGTACACGTAGGTGTCGGTCGGGTCGATGCCGGCGGCTTCGGCGATGATGTCGCCGATATCGAGGGTGGCCTGATGGAGCGTCGGCTCTTCTTCGCCGGTCAACTCGGTCCGTACGATGACGCCGTTCAGTTGGATGTCTCCCGGTTCGAGCAGCGCCTTCGTCCGCTGATAAAGGTCGTCGTCGATAGCGTCTGCCATTGAGATAGCAGAGGCTATCGAGGGTAATACAGGTCACGGTCCGCGCCGAAGCCCGCACCGCGCCGAAGTCGTAAACGCTGTACCTGTGTGCCGTCCTACAGACGGGTCAGATTCTTGGCGCGCGGGCCCTTCTCGGCCTCCTCGATGTCGAACTCGACTTCCTGCCCCTCTTCGAGGTCAGGACCGCCGACGTCCTCCATGTGGAAGAACACGTCTTCGTCCGCGTCGTCAGTTTCGATGAATCCGTAGCCGCCAGTGTCGTTGAAGAAGTCAACCGTACCAGTCGCCATTGCAACTGTCGGGATGTCGTGGGTGCATAAAAAGGCTGCGGCTACATGATTGTAAATCGACTGTTTTTGGTAGTAACTTGCCCTGAATAGCTCGTAAATTCGGTCGTTCGGATTGTCGCGGGCCGTTTATTGCCGGGTGTCGACACCCGGCGTCGTGCGTGGCGGCCGGCGCGCGCCGGCCGAACCAACAACACTCATTTGGCTGGGTGTCCTCGGGTCGGATAGATGAGAGGTCCCCGCCGGCTTCTGGAAGCCGCCTACGAGCGCGTCTTGGAGCGCGAAGTGTCAGGCGCCCCCTCCCACGTCGCGGTCATTCAGGACGGCAACCGTCGGTACGCTGAAAAACAGGGTGAAGAGAAGACCGAAGGCCACAGAGCGGGCGCCGACACCACCGAATCCGTGTTACGGTGGTGTGCGGACCTCGGTGTCGAGGAGTTGACGCTGTACACGTTCTCGACGGAGAACTTCGAGCGCCCTCCGGAGGAACGAGAGGCGCTGTTCGACCTCATCACCGAGAAACTCCGAACCTTCGCCGACCGTGAAGAGGTCCACGACCGTGAGGTCCGCATCCGCGCCATCGGCGAGGTCGAGCGACTCCCACCTCGCGTCCGCGAGGCCGTCGACTACGCCGAATCCCGAACGGCCCAGTACGACGAACTGTACCTGAACGTCGCTTTGGCCTACGGCGGCCGCGCGGAACTGCTCGGCGTCGCCCGCGACATCGCTCGCGAGGCCGCCGCCGGTGAATTGGACCCCGAGTCGGTCTGTGTCGAGGAAATCGAACGCCGGATGACCGCCCGCCCCACCCGCGCGGTCGACCTCATCATCCGCACCGGCGGCGACGAGCGCACCTCGAACTTCCTGCCGTGGCACGCCAACGGCAACGAGGC
>JBMCDV010000270.1:0-2793 GCA_048618255.1 Natronomonas sp.
TGCTCGTCGGTACCTTTCACCGCTGCTTCGTTGTCGGCGTCCGGTTCCGGTTCCTGCTCCTCTTCCGGTTCGTGCTCGACGGTCACGTTCGTCGTCTTGGAGTCCTCCTCCTCGGCGGAGTCGCTGGAGCCGAGCCCCAGCATGGTCCGAATGAGTTTGGTGATTGGCATATACGAAAATACGTGTTGGATGGTACTTAAACCCCGCCAACTCCCGCAAACACCGCGAAATCGCCGTTTCGGTTCAGAGCGACGCTCTCAGTGCTTCGTTCATGACATCGACCGGTGCATCCCGATCGGTCCACAACTCGAACGCCTCGACGCCCTGAAACAGCAGCATCCAGGCGCCGTCGATAGTCCTCGCACCGACCTCGGCGGCCTCCCGGAGCAGTCGCGTCTCGATGGGGTCGTAGACGGCGTCCAACACCGCCAGGTCGGCGTGGAGTGCCGCCTTCGGAACGGGTGTCTCGTCGGACTCCATCCCGACGCTCGTCGCGTTGACCAGTACGTCCGCATCGGCCAGTAGCGAATCGAGCGCGTCGAGACCGTGGGCGCTCGCGTTCGGCACCGCATCGGCGAGCGTCTCCGCGCGCGAGACGGTTCGATTGGCGATGCGAACGTCCACCCCCTCGTCGGCGAGGGCGAACGCGGCCGCTCGACCCGCGCCGCCGGCACCGACGACCACCGCGGTTCCGGAAAGCGACACGTCGTGGTGTTCGAAGGCGCGGGTGACACCGGCCGCGTCGGTGTTGTGTCCCGTCGGTTCCCCCGAGAAGTCGACGGTGTTCACCGCGCCGATGCGCTCGGCCAGCGGGTCCGGGTCCACGAGCGCCAGTACGTCCTCTTTGAACGGGATGGTGACGTTGAGTCCGCGAACACCGAGCGCGCTGGCGCCATCGAGGGCGAGTCCGAGTGCGTCGTCGGCGGGTTCGAACGTCACGTAGCGAGCGTCGATGTCCAAGGCGTCGTAGGCCGCCTCGTGCATCGGCGGCGACAGCGAGTGACCGACGGGGTTTCCGATGAGACCGAACACGTCCATACCGTCGCCTCGCGGCGAACCCATACAAGCGTGTTCGTTCGGCCGACTCACTCGTCGTGAATCCACGGCACGCGGAAGCCGGGGTAGATGGCCGCGACGACGACCGACCCGGTCTCCTCGACGGTGTGTTCCCGGACACACAACCTCTCCTCGCGCCACTCCCACTCCCGGAGTCCTTTCGCCCCCGCCAACGACGCCCTGAGTTCCGCTCGGACCTCGGTCTCGGAGTCACCCGTCGCTTCCATGAACACGCCGCCGCTTGGGGAGGTCGCCCACCCGAGGCCGGCCGACAGCGTTTCCCCCTCGGTCGAACTCGACCGCTCGGCGAGGACGACCGAGACGGGCGTCCCAGTCGGTGCGGACTGTTCGTGATGCCCCGCCTCGACGACCGTCGCGTCGGCGGGAACGACCGACGACAACCGCAGGAGGTTGTAGTTGTGGACGCCGGCCTCGGCCAGCGCCGCGTCGAAGGCGCTCAACTCCGTCGGGGCCTCGGCGGCCCCCCAGACGACATCGATTTCCATTATGAATCCGTCGTCCGTGGACGGTCTTAGGCCCTCTCATCGAACACACCGACGCCCTTTATCCGGGCGGTCACCAAGCCCTCCCATGCTCGCAGTCGTCGTCTCCAAGGCCGACAGCGCCTCCGAACACATTGGCGAACGCTTGCTGGACCGCGAGGAATGGACCGAACACGAAGACGAAGCGCGTTCCGAAGGGAAGGGCGGCGGGACGTACTACCGAACCGAGGGCGCAGAACTC
Organism: Natronomonas sp.; assembly: GCA_048618255.1. Lineage (GTDB taxonomy): Archaea > Halobacteriota > Halobacteria > Halobacteriales > Haloarculaceae > Natronomonas. Next base: position 1,801 of record JBMCDV010000270.1, read on the forward strand.
CGCACGTTCGATGACCTCCATCTGTATCTCGACGGCGTCGCGGCGGCGTTCGACGACCCCGATATGCTCGTCTTCGCCTCCCGACACTCCGGGGACACCGGGCCACTGCTGACTGCACACGCGACCGGTAACTTCGGCCCTGCCGAGTACGGTGGGGGAGAGGGTTCGCTCGCCCGAGCCGCGCCGAACGCGCTCAAATGCGTCCGTGAGTCGTTCGCCGAGTACGCCCCCGACGGCTACGATGTCGGTATCGAGTGCACCCACCACGGCCCGAGTCTCGTCGGCTGTCCGTCGCTGTTCGTGGAGGTGGGCAGCGACGAGGCGGAATGGGCCGACCCGGCTGGCGCCGGAGCGGTCGCCGAGGCCATCCTCGACCTCCGGGGCGTCGACCCCGAAACCGAACGGACGGTCGTCGGCTTCGGCGGCGGCCACTACGCACCCCGGTTCGACCGGATACTAACCGAAACCGACTGGGCGGTCGGCCACATCGCCGCCGACTGGTCGCTCGAAGACATGGGCGACCCCGCCGAGGCGAAGGCGGTCGTCGCAAAAGCGTTCCGGGCCAGCGGCACCGAATTCGCGCTCCTCGACGGCGACCGCCCCGCGTTGGAAGCCGTCATCGACGACCTCGGCTTCCTGACGGTGTCGGAGACGTGGCTCCGGGAGACGACGGGCGTCCCCCTCGAACTCGTCGAAGAACTGGAGCGTGACCTCATCGCCATCGACGATGGCCTCCGGTTCGGTGCCCCCGCAGTCGATTACGACGGCGAGTACGTCCTCGAAGAACTCCCCGAGGAACTGCTCGAGGAGGCCAACGGCGTCGACCGGGAGGCCGTTCTCGACGCCGTGTCGGAACACGCACTCGCCTACGAGACGCTGGAGGGAGCCTCCCTCGTCGGCGGTCCGGTAGCGTTGCCCGAATCTGGTAGTTACCGAAACATCGTCGATTCCCTCGCGGCCGTCCTCGAATCGAAGTACGACACAGTCGAGGTG
>JBMCDV010000271.1:0-2670 GCA_048618255.1 Natronomonas sp.
GGTCGACTGTACTACGGCGATATCGACCACGAGCCGTGGTCGCTGGCGCCGGCCACCGCCGACATCCGGACGAACACGCTGTTTTCGGCCAACGGCTTCGACCGCCCCGATGGCGACCCACGACTCCGCTTTGCCGCCCCGATCGACGTGACTGCCGGTCGAATCCACCGCGAGTGAGAGGGAGGCCGGACCCGGCCTACTATATACGACCAGTACACAACGAAACCCAATGGACGATACGGACTCAGCAGACGACGGCCCATTCGGTACCGAGTTGGAGCCGGCTGTGCGGCAGGTAGTCGCCGGTACCAGTGCCGTCACGGAGGGGCCATCCGATGATGACGCCTCCGACATCGAGTCCCTCGTCGGACCGCAGCAGACGCTCGAACCGGGAATTCAGGCGGTCTGGATACTGCAGGGCGGAATCTCCGCGGCGGTTCTCGGCGTCATCGCCGCCGTCGCGTTCGCGTTTTTCTCTCCCGGTGCCCCGTGGCTCGGCGGCGTCGTCTTCACCGCCGTGTTCCTCCTCACAGCGGCGATGTCGGTGCTCCGGTATCGGTCGTGGACCTACGAGGTCCGCGAGGACTCGCTGTATCTCGAACGCGGCGTCGTGACGCGCGTAAAAACCGTCGTTCCCTACGTCCGTATCCAACACGTCGACGCCAGCCGCGGCCCCATAGAGCGGACGTTCGGGCTGGCGACGACCGTCGTCTACACCGCCGGCTCTCGTGGTGCCGACGTATCGATACCCGGGCTGACGCCTGAGCGCGCCGAAGACCTCCAAACTCGGCTGAAACAGTTGGCTATCGCCGCCGAAGGCGAGGACGCAGTGTGATGAACCTCGACCCGCTGTCAGTTCCGTACCGTGCCGGCGAGTCGGTCCTCAGGCTCGCGTGGGTGCTCATCTTCCTCGTCTTCGGCAACCAGACGTTCGGCGGATTCACGGGGGTCGGCCTGGTCGTCGTCGCGTGGTTCCTCGTCACGCTCGCGTACCAACTCGTCTACTACCAGCGCTTCGAGTACGAACTCACCGAGGACACCCTCGACATCGCCTCGGGAGTCGTCTCCCGGCGGAATCGCGAAATCCCGATTCGCCGGGTCCAGAACGTCGACATCTCGCGGAACGTCGTTCACCGACTGCTCGGCATCGCCCAAATCGACCTCGAAACCGCCGGCGGTTCCTCGACGGAAGCATCCCTGAAGTACGTCAGCTTCGAGGAGGCAAAGCGACTACAGTCGGAAATCGGCCGTCTCAAGCGAGGCGAAGTGTCGCCCGACGAGACGACCGCCGAAGCGCCGACCGAAGACGAACTGTTCGCCATCACGCCGAGGGAGCTCGCGTTGCTCGGCGTCGTCGGCATCGACCTCCGACTTCTGTCGTTCGTGACGGTGCTGTTGCCAGTCGTCGCACCGTCGCTCACCGGGACGTTCGGCGACCCACTGGTCGGTCTCGCCGTGACGGCACCCCTTGCGGCCGTCGCAATCGTCGCCGTGACTGCGGCGATAAGCGGCGCGCTGGCCGTGACGAACTACTACGGGTTCCGGCTGTCGCGGGTGTCCGAGGAGCTCCACTACGAGCGGGGGCTCCTCCAGCGGTTCAGCGGCACCATCCCGCTGGAGAAGGTCCAGACGCTCTCGATTTCGGAGAACGTCATCGCCCGACGCCTCGGCTACGCCTCCCTGGCCGTCGAGACGGCCGGCTACTCACCGAACGACGCCGGCTCGCAGTCGGCAGTGCCGCTTGCCGACCGCCGACGGGTGTTCGACCTCGCTCAGTCCGTCGAGTTCTTCGAGGACGTGACATTCGAGCGCCCGCCGAAACGCGCCCGCCAGCGGTACGTCGTCCGCTACGGCATCGTCGCTGCCGTCGTCGTCGCCGTCGCCTTCGCAGTCGACCGGTTCACCGGATTCACTTTCGCGTGGTACGTGACGGCCGTGTTGGTCGTCGCGGCGCCGGTGGCCGCACACCTGAAGTGGCGCAACCTCGGCTACGACGTCCAGTCGGAGTACATCGTCCTCCGGGAGGGCTTTTGGACGCGAACGATTTCGGTCGTTCCCTACTACCGGGTCCAGACCGTCGTCGATTCCCAGACGATATTCCAGCGGCGCCGTCGACTGGCGACGCTCGTCGTCGACACTACCGGGTCGAGCGGCCTGACGAGCGGAGCCACCCGAGCGCTCGACATCGACGAGGTGAGGGCGGGCGAACTCCGCGAAATCGTCGCCGACCGACTCCAAGAGGAGCTAGTCGAGCGACGCGAACAGCGGCGCCGTGAGCGACTGGATTCCATCGAAGCGGCGGTGTGACTACTCGAAGACCTGTATCTCGACGGTTCGGCCCTCCGGGTCCGTGAGGAAACACTGGTAAATCCCGTAGCGTTCGTTGTACGTCGGCGGCGACTCCCCGACGGACTCCAGTTCGGCGTAGTACTCGTCGACAGCCGCTCTGGAATCGACGACGAACGTGAGGATGCCGTCGGTTTCGGCCGTCTCGCGCTCACAGAACCCGAATCGGAATCCCCCGACTTCGAGGATGGTGCAGTCGGGCTGTTCGCGCCACACGTCGGCGCCGAGACGCTCGGTGTAGAATTCGACTACCTCTTCGAGCCGCTGCGTTCGAAAGAAGACGATACCGTCCATATTCGCGCTATGGCCACGACCCTTATACGT
>JBMCDV010000272.1:0-2657 GCA_048618255.1 Natronomonas sp.
ATCGGCAGCGAATCGAATCTCGAAGCGATGAGCCTCGAGGAGTGGCGCACCGTCATCGAGACGAACCTCGACGGCGTGATGCACGGGTCGAAGGCGGCGCTCCCGCATCTCCTCGACTCGGAGGGCTGTATCATCAACATCGAGTCCATATACGGACTGCGCGGCGGGAAGGGAGCAGCCGCCTACTCGGCGTCGAAGGGTGGCGTGGTGAACTTCACACAGCAGGTCGCCGTCGATTACGCACCCGAGAACGTTCGCGTCAACGGCATCTGTCCGGGGTTCGTCCGGACACCGATGACCGAGGACCTTCTCGACGAAGAGCGGTTCTACGAGTTTCTCAAGGCTCGGACGCCGATGGAACGAGCGGCCGACCCCGAAGAGATAGCGCCGCTGGCGGTGTTTCTCGCCTCCGACGGAGCGTCCTACATTACGGGGGCAAACATCCCGGTCGACGGCGGCTGGACCGCCTTCTGAAGACCCGCTCCGGCCGTCGTTCACTCGACTTCGATGTCGATTTCCTGTGCGTCCGCGACGGCTTCTTTCGGCAGCGTAACGGTTAGCGTACCGTTCTTCATCGTGGCCGTCACGCCATCGGCATCGACGTCGCTCGGGAGCCGAACCGACCGACTCACCGATTTGCGTCGGCGTTCGCGCCGGACGTACCGGCCCTCGGATTCCGCTTCGGTCGTCTCCTCGTGGTCGGCGTCGATACGGAGCGTGTGGTCCGTCACCTGAACGTCGATTTCGTCACTGTCGAATCCCGGCAGGTCGGCGGTCACGACGAACGTCTCGTCGTGTTCGACGATATCGACGGCCATCGGAGGAGTCCCGAACGACAGCCGGCCGAACGGCTCAACCGTCTCCAAATCTCGGGAAGTGTCGTCGAACTGCTCGCTCAGGTGGCTGAAGAACCGTTCCAGCTCGGTAAAGGGGTTGATTCGTGTTGTCATCGTCTCCCGAGCGGAGATTGGTCGTCGGGCGCTATGTAGCCGAACGCCCGTTCCCAGGGAGTGAGAACACTCACTCCGGTTCGAAGATGTCCTCGATAGCACAGTCGAAGTGCTCGGCGAGGGCGAAGGCCAACTCCAGAGAGGGGTCGTACCGTTCGCGCTCGATGGCGTTGATGGTCTGTCTGGTCACGTCGACGGCCGCCGCGAGGTCCGCCTGGCTCTCACCGCGGTCGGCGCGACGCTCCTTGAGGTCGTTTTTCATCGGTATCGGTGGTAGCCGAGCGCGAGGAGGTAGACGGCGTAGACGGCGGCAGTCGCGAAGGCGACGGCACTGCTCGCCGGGCCCCACGAAAACTGCCCGGTCGCGGACAGCGCGACGAGCGAGGGGTAGACGATGGCCGAGAGCCAGCCGAACAGCGTCAGCGTCGTCCCGGCGGCCTTTCGGGCGATGGCGTCGTCGCGTTCGTCGAACAGCCGCACGTCGGTGATGGTTGGGAGGAAAAATACCGTTACAAGCCCGAGAGCGTAGACGGTGATGCCGACGAACGGCAACTCGAAGACCACCCCGCCAGCGAGTGCGAGGGCGGCAAGCAGGGTGAGTCCGAACGTCGTGCGTCTGTACGTCGTGGGGTCGAACCGGGTCGTCGGCGAGGTCGTGTTTTCGGTCATGTATGGAGGGTGTAAAGCACGCGTTCCGTAAAGTGTGCTTTACAGTAAAGTCTACTTTACACACTCAATTAATTCCTTCGGGCAGCCTTATGCCCCGCCGTCTACTCCCTCGGGTATGGCCGACCCCCGTGAGGAACTCGCCGAGCGTATCGCCGGCGAGGTGACGCTCTCCGACGACCCCGGTGCGACCCTTCGGAAGTGGCGCGAGGAGTTCGACGTAGCACAGACGACGCTCGCCGACGAACTCGACGTATCAGCGTCGGTCGTCTCCGACTACGAGAGCGGCCGTCGGGAGAACCCGGGCATCGGCGTCGTTCGGCGGGTCGTCGAGGGTCTGCTCTCCGTCGACGAGCGCCGCGGCGGCGACCGCGTCCGCCAACACGCCCGCGTCATCTCCGCCGGGTTCGAATCCGACGTCGTCTACGACCTCCGGGAGTACCCCGTGACGGTCTCGACCGACCGACTGTACGGCGCCATCGACGCCGAGGAGGTCGTCGCCGGTCGGGCCGACACCGTCGCCGGCCACACCGTCATCAACAGCGTCGAGGCCATCAAACGCCTCTCCAGCGAGGAGTTCTACCGCCTGTACGGCCAGTCGACGAACCGCGCGCTCGTGTTCACGAACGTCACCCGTGGAGAGTCGCCGCTGGTCGCGTTGCGTGTCGTCACGCCAACACCGTCGGCGGTCGTACTTCACGGCCTCGACGACGAGGACCTCTGGGAACACGCCCCGGCACTCGCGCAGGCGGACGGCGTCTCGCTTGCGACGACGACGAAACCGCTCGAAGAACTGCTCGATGCCCTGCGGGAGTTCCCCTAGTCGGTCGAGGAAGGAACCGCCGTCTGACCCGCGTCGTCATCGCTGTCAGCGCTGGCATCGGCCGTCTCTGGCTCTTCGGTCGACTCGGCGGCCGCTTCCTCGGCGTCGGCTTCGGCCGCCTCAGCCGCCTTGGCCCGCGGGAAGTTGTCGATGGTCGCCGCCCGGAACGCTTCCTCGTCGAAGGTGTAGTCGCCGTCGAGGAACTCGACGACCTGTTC
>JBMCDV010000273.1:0-2635 GCA_048618255.1 Natronomonas sp.
GGATGAGCGCGTAGATGTAGAAGAAGGAGGCGTGGAGCGTCCCGAGTTGGGCGGCCGTCGTCCCGAAGTCAGCGGTGAGTTGTTCGGAGAGAACGGCCGTCGAGAGTCGATGGAGGTTGACGAGTAAGAACACCGTCGCGAGCGCACCGAAGGCGAGCCATCGACGCTTCGTCGGGTCGGTGAGGACGTTCACTCCCAGCACGTTTTCGACAGTTCGTCCTAAGTGTTGTGCCGGCGGCGTGCGTCCGGTCGAAGACGGCGCGACGAGAGTACGCGGTCGACGTCTCTAACGGAGGGTTTCCGGCGTATCAGGCGAAGGTTATCTCCTCGCGGGCGTGGACTTCGCCGAACAGCCACTCGGCGTGGTCGAGGGCGTACTCGCGGTGGTCCTCCTCGATGTAGCCGACGGCGTCTTCGAGGAGAATCGGGCGGTAGTCCCGAAGGCCAGCGCTGCCGGCGGTGTGGAGCACACAGACGTTCGCCAGCGTCCCACAGATGAGGAGGTCGTCGACGGCGTGGCTCTCCAGCCACCCCTCCAGTTCGGTTCGATGGAAGGCGTCGTAGGTGTGTTTCACGACGACCAACTCGTCGTCGCGTGGGTCGAGTTCTTCGACTAACTCGGCGTCCCACGACCCTTCGAGGACGTGTTCGCCCCAGCGGTCGAACTCGTCGTAGTAGTGGTTGCCCTCGAACTGCTCGGGCGGGTGTACGTCGCGGGTGAAGACGACCGACGCACCCGCGGCGCGGGCGTCGTCCACGAGGTCGACACACGGCCTGATAGCCCCCTCGCTTCCGGGCGCGTACAGCGACCCGTCGGGATGACAGAAGCCGTTCTGCATGTCGACGACGACGACGGCGGTGCTGTCCGGGTCCAATTCGAGGCTCATGAGTTCCGATTCGGGCGGCGGGCGCAAAACCGTTATCCCGCGGGCGACGCCACCGGGCTGTCCGACTGCCGTGAACTTTTGCTCGTGGAGGCCGTCGGTGTCGGTAATGAAGCGGCGACCGACGGCGGCGATTGCTCTGGTGGTGCTGCTCGTTTTAGCGGGCTGTTCGACCGGCTATCAATCGTCCGCACCCGAACCCGCCCCACCGCCCGACGACGAGCAGTTGGGCTACTACGACGGCTACTGGCACAACGACACCTTCGAGTTCGACGCTGCTGACGGACTCACGGAGGGCCAACAGGAGGCCGTGGTGTCGCGAGCGATGGCACGCGTCCAACTGCTCCGGAATCAGCGCTTCGAGGAGCGCGTCGACGTCGACATCATCTCCAGACGGGAGTACCGCGAGGAGTTCGGCAACGTCACCACCTCGACGCCCGGTGAGGACACTCGCACCCTACAGAACACCCAATACGAGGCGCTGTTGCTCGTCGGGTCGGACCGGGACGTCGTCGACGTGCGACGGGGGAACCGCGGCGACAACGTCCTCGGGTTCTACCAACCGGGAGCCGAACGACTGGTCATCGTCAGCGAGTCCGACCCCGCGACGCTGGAGGGCGAACTCACGCTGGCCCACGAACTCGTCCACGCCCTCCAGGACCAGCGGTTCAACCTCTCGTCGCTGCCCACCGGAACGATGGACACGGTCAACGCTCGCAACGGCCTCGTCGAGGGCGACGCGACGGTCGTCGAGAACGCCTACCGCCGCAACTGCGAGAGCGGCAAGTGGGAGTGTGCCAGCGTCGATACGGGTAGCCCGGCGGGGGCCCCCGGAGAGAACTTCCACTTCGGCGTCTACTACGCGGGCTTTTTCCCGTACTCCGAGGGGCCGTCGTTCGTCAATCACCACCGTGAGCGCGGCGGATGGGACGAAATCGACGGCATGTACGACGATGTCCCCGACACCAGCGCGGAGGTGGTGTATCCCCGCACCTACGGAACCGACGACTACGGGACGGCAACGGTCGCCGACAGAACCGACGAGAAGTGGGACCGCGTCACCCCGACGAACGGCCCCGACCACGCGACGGTCGGACAGGCCGGCATCGTCTCGATGTTCGCCTACACGCTCGCCGACGACTACGACCGCGAGAACGCGCTCATCGACAGCGAATCCTTCTACAACCGCAACGAGACGACCGGACGGCTCGATTCGACCCGGCCGTTCACCTACGACGTCTCCTACGCCGAGGGCTGGTACGCCGACCGACTCCACGCCTACGCCGCCGGCGACGAGACTGCCTACGTCTGGAACGTCACGTTCGACGACCGGGCCAACGCCACCGAGTTCCACGGCGGCCACACCGACCTGTTGGAGTACTGGGGCGCCGAGACAGTCGAGACCCGCGAGGAAGCGACCGTCTGGCGGTTCACCGCCGCCGACAGCCCCTTCGACGGCGCGGTGTGGGTCGAGCGGGACGGCCGGTCGGTGACGGTCGTCCACGCACCGACCGTCGACGACCTCGGCGACGTGTACGTGCCGGCCGACGGCTGATTCGACGGCGAGACGGCGACAGTCCGGCGGACAACGACTACCTTTTTCGACGTGCCCAACGACACACCGATATGTTCGACATCGTTCCGGAGTCCGCCATCGTCGAGGGCCGGGCGACGGACGCCTACTTCCTGCGGACAGAGGAGGCGCTGGAACACGCCGGGCAGCCGCCGCGCCGCCTGGCGGGCAGCCGCAC
>JBMCDV010000274.1:0-2603 GCA_048618255.1 Natronomonas sp.
GGCAGGTGCTGTGTAAGGCGCCGTATCCGAACACCAACGACTCGCGGGTCGCTCAGCGACTCGAAGACGGCCAGTGGGGGTGGTACTACCGGACGGCGCTCCGGACGGTGATTCAGGCCTGCGGTCGGGTGGTTCGGGCACCCGACGACCACGGCGCGACGTATCTCGCCGATTCCTCGCTCCTCGACCTCTTCGAGCGTGCTCGCCACGACATGCCAGAGTGGTTCGAAGCACAGGTCGACCGGATGACCCGTCCGGACCTCCCGGCGTTCGACCCGGCGTCGGCCCTCGGTGAGGCCTCGGAGGCGGATTCATCGCCGTCACAACCGCGCTCGAAATCGAAATCGACCTCGAACGCTCGGCGCTCGGGGTCCATCGACGACCACCCGCTGTCGGACGTGTGGGGCGACGGTTAGAAGAGACTCGCCGCGTAGGCGACCATGGAAGTCACCATCAGCAGCGCGAAGAACAGCGCGAAGATTTTCTGTCGGTCCATACCCGGGGTTGCTCCCGCCGTCTTATAAGTCCCTCGCCGTGGCGTCGACCCGCCTCCCGCCCCGGTACGTCGCTTCCACGTCCCGAACCGCCTCGATGCCGTCGCGGGGGTCACTCCCCAGCGCGAGGAAGTCCGCGCGTGCCCCCGGCGTCAGCGTCCCGACGTCGTCGGGAACGGTCCATCCGGCGACTCGCGTGGCCGCCTCGATGGCAGCCACCGGCGAGAATCCGGCCTCTTCGACGAGGAGTTCGAGTTCCAGTGCGTTCTCGCCGTGGGGGACGAGGTCGGGGCCCATGAAGTCCGTCCCGGTGGCGATGGGGACGCCCGCTTCGTGGGCACGGCGGACCGATTCGACGTGGGCGTCGAAGGCCTCTCCGGCCTTCCGCAGGCCGTACTCGGGGACGCCGTGGTCGGCGCCGGATTCGACGATGCGGGACATGATGGAGAGCGTCGGAACGAACGTCGCGTCGGTGTCCAGCATGAGACCGATGGCCTCCTCGTCGAGATAGAAGCCGTGTTCGATGGTGTCGACGCCGTTTTTCAGCGCCGCGACGACGCCTTCGGTCCCCTGTGCGTGACTGGCGACCTGTCGGCCGGCCCGTTCGGCCTCCTCGGTGAATGCCCGGATTTCGGCGTCGGTGAACTGCCGTTCGTCGGGGGCGTCCTTCTCCGAGAGGACGCCGCCGGTCGTCATTATCTTCAGGCAGTCGACGCCCTCGCGAATCCGCCGTCGGGCGGTCTTGCGGCACTCGTCTTCGCCGTCGGCCAGCGTCGCGATGCCGAGGCCGTCCTCGCTGGCCCACTCATACGGGAGGAAGTGAGCGTCCCCGTGGCCGCCCGTTTGGGAGATAGAGCGCCCACTGGTGTAGACGCGCGGCCCCGCTATGTCGCCCGATTCGATGGCCTCCCGCAGGCCCAACGCGACCGTACTGCCGAGGTCCCGAACCGAGGTGAATCCGGCGTCGAGCAATCGTCGACAATCCGCACTCGCCCGCGCCGCACAGACTGCGTCGCTCGCCAGCACCCAGTCCGTCGGCTCCATCGTCCGCAACCCCTGCATGTGGACGTGGGCGTCGATGAACCCGGGGACGACGACGCTGTCGGTCAAATCGAGCCGTTCGCCGGTCGGTTCGACGTCCTCCAGTGGGCCGGCCTCGGTTACGGTTCCACCCTCGACACTGAACCGCCCGTCCTCCAGCACCCGACCGTTACCGTCGAGGAGCGTGCCGCAATCGACGTACATGTCGCGGTGTGTGGGTTCAATCCACATAGCACCCCCGGTCGCACCAGGGTCGGTCAGTCCACGCGGGCGTCGACGACGCCGTGGACGACACCGGCGCTGTGGCTCTTCACAACGCGTGTATCGAGTACCTCGGGGGTCCGTCCGGCCTCGTCGGCAGCGGCCTCCAACCGCTCTATCGGTCGCTCCGGGAACCGTTTCTCGGGTGTCGCTTCGTGGAGATGCAGCGTTCCACCCGAAACGAGTGCACCGAGGGCCGAATCGAGGTACTCCGCCGCCTCGTAGTAGCCCATTACGACCCGGTCGGCGGTCGTCTCCACGTCACGGCAATCGCCCAGAACGGCCCGGAAGCTCTCGGAGACGCCGTTCAACATCGCGTTCTCGACGAGGAGGCGGTAGGAGTCGGGGTCGATTTCGGCGGCGGTCACCTCGGCACCGGCACGGGCCATCGGTAACGCGAAGTAGCCGATGCCGGCGAACATATCGAAGACGCGCTCGCCCGAATCGACGACTTCGCCCATCCGGGCGCGTTCGGCCTTGTTTCCGGGCGAGAACATGACTCGCGAGAGGTCGACGGCGTACTTCGTGCCGTGTTCGACGTGGACGGTTTCCGTATCGCCGCTCCCGGCGACGACCTCGGCGGTTGGGTCCCGACGCGTCCCGGCGATGCCGCCGCGGGCGAGCACCGTATCGGCCTCGCCGTGGAGGTCCAAAAGCGCCTCGCCGACGGCCTCGCGTCGGCCCGCCGACAGCGACCCCTCGGCTGACACGTCGCCGAAATCCGCCAGAACGACGCTGCCGATGACGGCCCACGAACCGGGCGCGGCGTCGATTTCGGCCGCCGAGAACCCGCGGTCGGCCAGCAGG
>JBMCDV010000275.1:0-2601 GCA_048618255.1 Natronomonas sp.
TCGCCCGCCTGCTCGCCGTCGTGTTCGACCAGCACGCGGACGAGGGCGGTCTCCGACTCGGAGAGCCCGCGGAGGTGTCGCGAGAGGTGGACGTACTTGGCCTTCTCGTAGGCCTCGTCGACGTCGTCGACGCTCACCTCCGGGGAGCCGCGCATCTCGGCACTGAGGCCGGCCCGCCGCAGCAGGTCGATACCGACGCGGAGGTCGCCGCCGCTGTCGGCGGTGTGTTCGGCCACGCGGTCGAGTACCTGCGGGCCGACGGCATCCTCGCGGAAGCCGCGGTCGACGCGCTCTCCGAGGATGTCGACGATCTCGCGCTCGCCGTAGGCCGAGAAGTACACCTCCTCGGGACGGAACACCGATTGGACTCGACCGTCGAGTTCGTCGATAACGTCCAAATCGAGGTCCGAAGAGACGACGATGACGCCGATTTTCGCCCCGGAGTGTGCCTCGTGGGCTCGCAGCAGCGAGTACAGCGTATCGGAGGCCTCGTCCTCGTAGAAGAGGTAGTTCACGTCGTCCAGCGCGACGATGAGGACCTCGTCTTCCTCGACGAGGTGGTCGGTGATTTGTCCGAACAGCTTCTTGAACGAGATGCCGGAGGTCGGCGGTTCGTAGTCGAACAGTCCCTCGAACAGCCGCGAGAACACGGCGTATCGCGTCGAGTCGACCTGACAGTTCACACGAACGACCTCGATATCGCTGACGCTCGTGAGTTCGTCGAACAGTTTCTGGACGGCGGTCGTCTTGCCGGTTCCGGGCGGCCCGCGGGCCATCACGTTCAGCGGGCGGGAGCCGCGGACCGCTGGCCGGAGGGCGTACTTCAGCGTCTCCATCTGCTCGTCGCGATGTAAGAACGCTTCCGGGAGGTAATCCAGTTCGAGGACGTGCTCGTCGCGGAACACCGACTCGTCCCACGACAGCATGTCGTCGTCCGCCATTTCACTTTCACCACGCTGGGGCAGGTGTTAAGCCTTCGGGGGAGGCGGTGCGTCTCGGCCGGAATTCTCCGTCCAATTCAGTCGAACTTCTCCAGCAAATCGCGGTAGAACACGCCGTCGGTTCCCTCTTCGGCCAACTTCTCGACGATGAGTTCCGGCGTCGACCGGGCGAGGTGGTCTTTGACCGGCGAGCGGTTCACCTGCAATTCGCCGTCCTCGAGGCCGAGAGCCTCGATTCCGTCGACGGTCACGTCGACGGCGGCGGCCTCGCGTATCTCGCCCGCGAGGTGAGAGACGAACACCGCGGTGGAGTCGCTCTCGGTCAGCGCCTCCAGGATGCCCGCGATGATGACGGCGCTCGCGCCGGGTTCGGTTATCGACTCCAGTTCGTCGACCAACACGAGACGGGTCCGCTCACCGGAGACCAGCGACCCGAACTCCCGGAGGGTCGATTCGAAGGCCCCCGCATCCAACGTTCCCTGCGTCTTCGCCTGATAGTGCAGCGCCTCGAAGCGTTCCAACCGAACGGTCTCTGCCGGCACGGGCAACCCCATCTGTCCAAGAACGACGACCAACGCGACCAAATCCAGCGTCGAGGTCTTCCCGCCGCTGTTGACGCCCGAGAGCAACGCGACGCCCTCGACGCCGTAATCGACCGGTTCGACCGCTTCGAAGCCGACGTCGAGCAGCGGTGACCGACCCCCTTCGATTTCGAACCCCCGGCCCTCGAACGTCGGAAACACACAATCGAAATCCTCGGCAAACCGGGCGATTGCGAGTTCGACATCGAGTTCCAGCGCCGCTTCGACGAGTTCCTCGGCGGGGTCGCGCATCTCGCCGAGGTCGTCGGCGAGGTCCCGCTTCAACCGTGCGGCTCGCCGGTCGCGCTCGGCGGTCAACTCCTCGCGCAACCGGTCGACGACGCGCTCGTCGTGTTCGACGGGGAACGTCGGTTCCTCGCCGAAGGCCTGCCGCGCCAGCGACTCGTAGTCGTCGACGCCCAGCGTGTCGACGAACCGGTCGCGAGCGGCGTCGACGGCCGCCGCGAACTCGTCGGACAACTCCCGTTCCAGAAGCGAGTCGACGCCCGCACCGCGCTCGACCAACGACAGCAGGTCGGTCCCCTCGATTGTCACGTCGCGTTCTTCGATGGCCTCTCGAAGATGGTCGTTGGCGACGCCTTCGGCCATCGAAACGGCGGCGTCGAGGTCCGAAACCGCGTCTTCGAGAGCTTCGAGGTCGTCGTCGCCGGCGACGGTTCCGTCCTCGTTGAGGCGCGAGAGCGCCTCGTCCAGCGTGTCGATGTCGCAAGGGGCGTCGATGCCCGCAACTCGATGGACGGCCGCAGCGGCCCGGAGTCGGTCGCGATTGCGGGCGAAAAAGGCCAGCGTTCGTTCGGGGACGACGCTCACGGGGTCCTCCAGTGCGTTCGGTTCGACTCGAACGTCGCCGTCGACCTCGACGCCGGTGAACCCCACATCGAGAACGACGACCGTCGAGTACCCCCGCGCCAAATCGGCGATGCCGCGGGCGTCTTCGACCAACTCGACGCTCATCTCGGGGACGGCCTCCCGGGCTTCGGAGTAGGTTTCGGCGTCGTTCGTCGCCAGACACCGGTCCCGGACCCGAACATCCCGCGGTGCCTCGAGGGGTTCGACTC
>JBMCDV010000276.1:0-2598 GCA_048618255.1 Natronomonas sp.
ATCAGCAGTTCTGCGATATGACGATGAACCAGCAACCGCTCCATCTGGACGCGGACTTCGCCGCCGACACCCAGTTCGGCGAACGGCTGGTCAACGGACTCTACACGATGAGTCTCGCCGTCGGCCTCACGATTCCCGATACGACCGACGGTACCATCGTCGCGAACCTCTCGTATGACAAGGTCGAACACCCCAATCCCCTCTTCCACGGCGACACCGTCCGGGTGCAATCGACGGTGACGGACAAACGCGAGACGAGCGACGGCGAACGCGGCATCGTCACGATGCACGTCGAAGTCTTCGCGGTCAACCGCGAAACCGAGTCCGGCGAGGCGGTGCTCGTCTGTGAGTTCGACCGGACCGCACTATCGCTGAAGAAGCCAACCGTCGACTGATTCCAGCGGGGTGCAGTCGGCCCGAGACGCGCCGACGCGACGTTCGGGGGCGTCGACGTTCACCTTGTCTCGTCGCTCACCGTTCGAGCCGATAGCGTCGCACGTCGTCGTCGGTCGTCGACTCGACCTCGCCCTGCCGGTGTAGTCGTGCGAGTGCGCCGACCGACTCGAAGAGCGTGTAGGGGCGCTTTTCGAGGTGCTCGATGCGTGCGTCGGTCACCCCGTAGGCCGTCGCCTCACCGATGTCGCCCAGCGTCCGGCGGCAGTCCTCGGCGAGGGCCTCCAGCGACTCGCGGTCGCGGTCGACGACGGTTTCGAGGTCCTCGAAGACGGGCCCGTGGCCGGGGTAGACGCACTCGATGTCCGAGGCGACGGTTTCGAGCGCGTCCAACCCCCGATGGAAGGCGTCCACCGCCTCTCGGCAGCCGTCGTCGAGACCGACGTGGAGCGCCGCGGGGCGGAACGGTTCGACGGCGGTATCGCCGGCGAAAAGCCGGTCGCCATGTCGGAACGCCGCCTGGTTCTCCTGGTGGCCCGGCACGTGTATCGCTTCGAAGGCAAGTCCCCCCGCCTCGACGGTCTCGCCCGGTTCGAGTTCGATATCGACGTGTTCGGGCGGTAGACACGCCCGATTCCGCCGGAGCGAATCGACCGCCCGGTCGACCTCCTCTTCGGGGTCGGGAACGCCGATTTCGACCGCGTTCGCACGGACGGCAGCGGCGAGGTCCTCGGGGTCGCGTTCGAGACGCTCGCGGACGCCTTCGAGGGCGTAGACGGTCGGGTCCGCCGACTCGACGAGTGTGGCCACCTGCCCGCCGTGGTCGGTGTGGGGATGCGTCACGAGGAGGTGTTCGATGTCCGCGAGGTCGTATCCCGCGTCCGCGAGGCCGTTTCGGAGCGCCGCCTCACCGGACTCTCCGGGTGCGCCGGCGTCGACGAGTATCGGCTCGTCGGCCTCGAGGAGGTACGCGTAGGCGGTGTCGGGCGGCCACGGGATATCGAATTCGATACGGTGGACCGGCGAGTCGGCCGTCATCGGACGCGCTTCGCCGGAGGCGGAAATAAAAGGTCCGACTGCCCCCGATACTGCCGGCTCACACGCCGTCGAGCCACGGGAGGTCGATGCCGTCTCGGCGACCGTCGAGAACATCGAAGCGCTCACCACGGCGCAGTTCCAACCACCGGAGCAGCCGTTCGGCCCACAGCAGTTTCCGGGCCTTCGCCGGTTCGACCGTCGGGTCGTCGAAGTCCCATCCCGCGAAGACGAGGGAGTCGGCGCCACAGGCGTCGGCGAGAAACGCCGCCCGGTCGCCGTCGGTGAACCCGCCGGGATTGACCACGGAGCCGCGTGGCTCGGCCTGCGTCGTCGGCAGGACGGCCGCGGCGTCGAACGTCGGTATCACTTCCCGGAGCGCTTCGACGTTGTCGCCGTGGGCGTGAGCCGCGACCGGTGTCCCGGCTTCGGTCAACTCGCGTGCAGTCGTCGGGTTCTTGTCGAGGTCGGTCACCATGCAGTCGACGGCGGTTCCGGCATCACGAAGCACGTCGACGGCCGTCGAGGCGGCGACGACGCTATCGGCTCGACGGGCAAGCGAGAGGTCGCCGGCCAGTGATGGCGCGGCGCCACAAATCGCGACCGTCCCCGACAGGTCGACGTCGTCGATACCAAGCGGCCGTTCGTCCGCCAACAGCTCGACGAGCAGGTCTCTGGCGCGTTCGTCCGCCGACCGGTCGAACCCGAAATCGGACAGTATCGCCTCGTATGCGGGATTCCACTCCTGGTATAGCATCGCCACTACGGGACGTAAAGACTGGGCCCAGAGCGCACCAAGGTACCCCTACCCAGATGTGCCCTCCGGGCTTCCAGTCGGCCATTCCCCGGCCTCTGGCATAAGCTTTCTTGTACGGTAAGGCGCGTGTCGGTCACGCGTCTGACACACGGTAGGGTCGTCATAACCGTTCGAGTGCGGCGGGTTTCTTCGGGAACTCCTCGCGAATTGACGACGAGAGAGATTCGAACTCCGGGGCGGTCCCGACGAGGACGATCCTGTCGCCGCGGAACACGGTAAGCCCTGCTTTCTCGGCCGAATCGGCGATCTGCGCCGCCTTTTCGTCGGCCGACTGTACCTCTATCACCCGCGTGACGACAGCGGGATCGCTCGCCTCCACCGAGAGGCGTCCCAGGTGGCGGGCGAACTCCCTG
>JBMCDV010000277.1:0-2591 GCA_048618255.1 Natronomonas sp.
CGCGATGTAGACCGGGTCTGCCGGCACCGCCGACGACAGCGCGAAGTACAGGAGCCCGTACTCCTCCGGTGTCAGCAGGTATCGTGCGAGGACGACGATGAGGACGGCGTTGGCGACGACGTCGAGAACGTTGGCTCCGAACGTCGCCTTCACGCCGCGGGAGAGGCGTTCGGCGAGCTCCATCAGTCGGCCGGGTCCAGCCGGTAGAGCTGGTACTCGCCGTTGTCCTGGAGGCGATGGACGCTGCTGGAGCGGTCGAGCCGTTCGAAGCCGGCCTCGCTGTAGCGGAGTTCGTCGTACAACTCGACCTCGGTGACGCGGTCGCTCTCCGTGACGGCGATGTACCTATCCGTCTCGTAGAACGTCGTCAGGTTGTCGTTGAACACTGGCCCGGGTATGCCGGTCCGAAAGCCCGGGAAGTCGAGGTCGCCGCGGGCGGCGGTGAAGCCGTAGTGGGCCTCGATGTACCGCCAGGAACCAAGCCGGGTCCCGAGCAGCGGCGTCTCGCCGTCGTGATACTCGAAGGTCACGTCGTGGCCCTCCAGGGACTGGTCGGTCACCTGTTGGTTGGCCTTGAACACGTACGGGCTGGCGTGTATGGTGACGAGTTGTACGACGAGTAAGGCGACGAAGAACGCCCCGAGGGCGGCCGAGAGGTGCCGTCGGGTGAGCCGTCTTTCGGCGTTGGAGATGATTCGGGTCAGGCCGAGGCCGCCGACGAGCGTCACCGGCACCGAGATGAACCCGAGTATCCGGAAGTAGTGGTCGCCCTGTGCGGCGAAGAAGATGACGAGGAAGCCGACGCCGAGCGGGACGAGTGCGGCGGCGAGGTAGCCGACGATGGGGTCGGTCGGCGTCAGTTCACGGAACCGGCGGCGGAATGAGCCGTAAGTGGCCACAAACGCGAGCACCCCTATCACGAGCGTTCCGGCGAACAGTTTGAGGAACAACAGTTCGAAACTGCCGCCAAGGTCGGCCACTGAGGTGCTCGCACTGGTCGTCTCGGTGAGCGTCTCCCCACCGGCGACGAGGCTCTCGACGATGAACACGGCCCGACTGGACGCCCGGTCGTGGATGGCGACCCAGATGACTATCACCACCGCCAGCAGTGCGGCGTGGACGCCGACGCCACTGTAGACGGCGAGGGGGTTGGTCGACGCGTACCGGCGGGCGAGCGCCTGCGTGGTGACGATTGCGAACAACAGGAGAAGGACGCCCAGCGTCTCCTGTGGGTGGACGAGCACCATCCCGACGGTAGCGATGCCCAGAAGCGCCCCGAAGGGAGTCAGGAGGACGAATCGCTTCGACACCGACGTGAGGTGTCGAAACAGCAGGAACAACACCACGGGCGCAAAGAGGATGGCCTGACTCGACGGGTGGGCCAACACGTGGACGCTCACGAGGTTGATGGGGACGAACAGCAAGCCGACGAGGACGCCGACCGGGAACGCCCAGCGGCTGTCGGAGATGGCGCGCAGACAGAGGCCGAAGAAGACGACCGACACCGCCGGGAAGACGACCGCCGGGAGGACGACGAGTCCCCGCGTCAGTTCGACGCCGCCTAGCTCGAAGAGGAAGTTCCCGATGATGTGGATGGCCGGATACAGCAGTTCGTCGGGGCGCAACACGCCGTTGTGTATCTCTCTGGCCCAGCCGAGATGCGTCAGCGAGTCGCCGCCGCCGTGGAAGGCGTACCCGCGAAGGACGGGTAATCCGACGACTGCGAGGACGGCCGTCGCCGCGAGGGCGAGGCCGGCGTTGGACAACACGTCGTTGTCGGGTACCGACACCACGACGGCGACGGCCAAGAGAAGTGCTGCTCCGATGCCGATCCAGAAGGCCGTCGGCGCCGCGGCGTACACGGAGAGTTCGTACCCGGTCGCCGGGTTCCGGTAGCCGGCGACGAGGGCGGCCGTGACACACAGAAAGCCGAGCGTAAGTGCGGTTCCGTACCGAACTGTTGGGGAAGTGGTCGTGTTCATCCGTTTGGCGTCCCGGCCGAATCGGGTCGGCCGAACTGACGGAACGTGGGCCCGTTCCGCCCTTTGTTATGAACGGATTTCGCCGCCCTCGCCCGAGTAGGGCGGGGCTATCCCGCCGTCACCGGTGTTCGAGGAGGTCGCAGACGGCACTGCTCTCTGCGACGATGAACGTCTCGCGGTCCCTGTCGGACTCCCGTGGAGAGAGGAACACGACGTGGCTCGCACCGCAGCGGTCGGTCGTGACGACCTCCCACTCGTCGATTTCGTCGTTCGGCTCGTCGAGCCACGGGGGCAGTTCGGAATCCATCGTTACCGGTCGCTGCTCTCGACGGTGATTGCCACCGCGCCCTCGACGGTCACGGAGGTGAGTTCCCCGGAGTAGCGGAACCCGTCCATGCCCTTCCCGACGACGCCGGTGACGGTTCCGTCTTCGACTTCGTCTTCGAGGTCGTCCCATCGGGTGCCGCCGTCGACCGT
Organism: Natronomonas sp.; assembly: GCA_048618255.1. GTDB lineage: Archaea > Halobacteriota > Halobacteria > Halobacteriales > Haloarculaceae > Natronomonas. Next base: position 2,460 of record JBMCDV010000277.1, read on the forward strand.
CGAACTGAGCGAGGCGTCGGCCTCGATATCACCGGACACCGACAGCTTGTAGCTCGCGACGGTGTTGGTGTTCGTCCCGTCGACGATGACGCGGTTCGGCAGGGTGTCGGTCGAGGTACTGGTGTCGTCGGT
>JBMCDV010000278.1:0-2556 GCA_048618255.1 Natronomonas sp.
TGGGCGACGGCGGAGACCGGCTCTCCCGGATGAGACACTGGGGGCGCACCTCGAAAAAGACGTTAGAGGCCGGTCGTCTCCCGGTCAGTCGGCTTGCCACATGCCACTCACTCACTGTGACCTCCCTACGTGAGGCGTGCGACGCCGGTTCGGAGCGTGCTGTCGCCGTCAGTTCCACGGCGCGTCGTCGGGGTCGACCACGCGTCGTCGTTCGTCGATGCTATCGAGGCGCGTTCGGGCTTCGTCGGTGAATTCGACGTCCTTGGCACCGATGTTCTCCCGGACGTGTTCGCCTCGTGCCTTCGGAATCGGGACGATGTCTCGGTCGAGGTGCCACGCCAACACGGCCTGAGCCGGGCTCGCTCCGAGTTCTTCGGCGACCGACTCGACCACGGGGTGGTCGAGTAGCTCCCCCTGTGCCAGTGGGGAGTAGGCGACGAGTCGATGGCCCGTCTCTCGGGCGATGGCCGCCAACTCGGATTGGGGCAACAGCGGATGGCACTCGAGTTGGTGGGCGGCGATGGGTGCGTCTAGCAGTTCGCGGGCCTCTTCGAGGAGTTCGGGCGTGAAGTTCGAGACGCCGACATGCCGCGTCAGCCCCGCCTCGCGGAGTTCGTCGAACGCCCGCAGCGTCCCCTCGGCGTCGTAGGCCCGAATCGGCCAGTGGACGTACAGCAAGTCGACGGCATCGACGCCGAGTCTGTCGAGACTCGCCTCTGTCGTCCGACGCACGTCTTCGGGCGCGAGCGAGTCGGGGTGGACTTTCGTCGCGAGAAACACCGCCTCCCGGTCGACGCCACTTTCGGCGAGCGCCTCGCCGACCTCCGCTTCGTTGTCGTACATCTGTGCGGTGTCGATGTGCCGATAGCCCGCTTCGAGCGCGGCATCGACCGCTTCGACGCACTCTTGGCCCTCTAATCCCGACGTGCCGAACCCGGGTGCCGGAATCTCCGGTCGTGACATGACTCGACCCACGGCGGCGAGCCTCAACTGTCTTCGCCCGTCGGAAGTGCCTTCGTCGGTCAGCGAGTGGTGCACACATGACCGACCTCACGGCTCACCACGTCGGCCTGACCGTCTCGAATCTCGACCGTGCAGTCGCGTTCTACCGCGACACGCTCGGTTTCGAAGTCCTCTCCCGATTCGAAGTCGGCGGCGAGGCGTTCGCGACCGCCGTCGACGTCGACGGCGCATCCGGAACGTTCGTACACCTCGACGCCGATGGCGTCCGCATCGAACTCGTCGAGTACGACCCCGAAGGCGAGCCGACCACGGCCGCGCTCAACCGACCCGGTGCCTGCCACGTCGGGTTCGCCGTCGAAGACGTCGATGCCTTCGTCGCCGGTCTGTCCGACGATGTCGAGATTGTCAGCGAGCCACGGACGACCGAGAGCGGGACGCGACTCGTCTTCCTCCGTGACCCCGATGGGAATCGCATCGAACTGCTCGAAGCGTAGTCGCGCCGTTGCGCTAACCGCCACCGCTTTGTAGCCGCCCGGCCGAGGTTCGTCCGATGGATGGTCGCGCAGTCGCCCCCGCAGCGGGCACCGTACTGAACGCCCTGGCGAACGGCTACGGGTCTGCCTTCGCCATCGACGCCTACACCGAGGCGGCCGTCGAGTTGGACGCCACCGGCGAGGTCACCGGCGAGGTCGCGGAAGCGCCGGACGCCGACACGCGCCTTATCGAGCGATGCGTCGAACGCGTCGTCGAGCGCTTCGGCGACGGCGAGGGCGGCCACGTCCGAACCGAAAGCGAGGTTCCGATGGCCTCCGGGCTGAAATCTTCGAGCGCCGCCGCCAACGCGACAGTGCTGGCGACGCTCGACGCCCTCGGCGCCGAGCTGGACCGCGAGGACGCCTGCCGCCTCGGGGTCGAAGCGGCTCGCGACGCAGGCGTCACCGTCACCGGCGCCTTCGACGACGCCTCGGCGTCGATGCTCGGCGGCGTTACCGTCACCGACAACACCGACGACGTGCTTCCCCGACGGGACGAACCGACGTGGAACGTACTCGTGTACACGCCCGACGAGCGCTCGCTTTCCGCCGACGCCGACGTGGGGCGCTGTGAGCGGGTCGCGCCGATGGCCGACGTGGTCTACGAACTGGCGTCCGACGGCGACTACGAACGGGCGATGTCGATAAACGGACTCGCCTTCTGTGCGGCCCTGGGCTACCCGACGGAGCCCATCGTGGAGGCGCTGCCGGAGTCGGCCGCGTCGCTCTCCGGAACCGGACCGAGTTACACCGCCGTCGGAGACCACGAGACGCTCGAACGACTGCAAGACAGCTGGAACCAACGAGACGGACACACATGGCTGACAACGACACAACAGACGGGAGCGACGACGAAGTGAACGGCGAGGCCGCCGCTCGAACGGGCGGCGACCCCGCCGAAATGGACCTCGACGAACTCCGCGAGGAGATACAGACCATCGACCGCGAAATCGTCGAACTCATCGCCCAACGGACTTACGTCGCCGAGAGCATCGCCGCCGTGAAACGCCAGCAGGGACTGCCGACGACCGACGAGTCCCAGGAGCAGGCCGTCATGGAC
>JBMCDV010000279.1:0-2525 GCA_048618255.1 Natronomonas sp.
CCGGCACTCCCGCTTTTCGTCTGGGGCGGCGTCCGCTACACTCGCCGGGAGATGCCGTTTCCGGCGGTTCTCGGCATGGTTCTCGTCGCCGTCGCCCAACTGCTGGCGTGGGGGTATCTGGTCTTCTTCGCGTAGGTCACCACTCCGAGACCGGAGCGAAGCGTCCGGCGTCCAGCGACCAGTCGTAGTCGGCGTAGTGAATGTCGGGCGTCGCACTCGCCGGAATCACGTCGTACTCTCGGAGGAACTGCAGGATTCCGCACCGGCCGCCGAAGTCGCCGCGGAACCACAGCATAAGTCGCGGGACGGTCACCACGCCCGCGTCGGCGTCGTAGTCGGCCTCGCTGTCGAGATACCCGCCGGCCGCGAGGTCGAGTTGGGCGTCGATTCGGTCCGCCTTGTAGGCCGCGATAGGGGGCAGGAAGCCGCCCCGCAGTTCACGCGAAGTGGATTCGCGGGTCGCGCTCGTCGACGCGGAAGGCGCGCTCGAAGGCGTCCGGAAAGGGGTTCGGAACGTAGCCGAACCCCCACTTCGGACGTGACCGGCGCAGTAGTCCGTGTTCGACATCGTCTAGGGAGAGGTCCCGACCCGCGACGGCGACGAGCGGTGCCCCGAAGAACGACGAGCGCGCCTCGAACACCGCCGGGTCGGCCGACAGCACCGACTGTGCGGTCGCGTTGTAAACGTTCAGCCAGAAGGCGAGTCGTTCGGCGTCGCCGTTGAGCGCCGCCTGGAGACGCTCCCGCGGCAGGTCACGCAGGGCGCCGGTGACTTCGTGTGCCGACTCGTCGCGACGGACCGCCCGCAGATACTCTTCTGCCAACGCCAGCGGGTCGTCCATGGCCGATGGAGGCGCCGTTAGCACATGGGTGTTGTCCGGATGTGTATCTCGGTCGGAAGCCAGCGGCGGGACATACACCGAAGTACCACCCGCTCGAAACGCCGTCCATGCTCGGTATCATCGGTGGCAGCGGCATCTACGAGTCGCTCGGCTTCGAGAACACCTACGAAGAGCGCGTGAAGACGCCGTTCGGCTCCCCCAGCGCGCCTCTGGAAGTCGGTGAGGTCGACGGACGGGAGGTCGCCTTCCTCCCCCGTCACGGCCGGAACCACCAGTACGACCCGACGAACGTGCCGTACCGGGCGAACATCCACGCGCTGAAGCAGGCCGGCGTCGACCACGTCGTCGCCACGAACGCCGTCGGCAGCCTCCGGGAATCGCTTTCACCGCGGACGCTCGTCGTCCCCGACCAGCTGTTCGACCGGACTCGCGACAGGCCGCGGTCCTTTTTCGGCGACGGCATCGTCGCCCACGTCTCGATGGCTGACCCGTACTGTCCGCACCTCTCCGAAGCGCTCGTCGGGGCGGCGGATGCGACCGACGCCGAGGTCGTCGACGGCGGTACCTACGTCTGCATCGAGGGTCCGCAGTTCTCAACGCGGGCCGAAAGTGAGTTCTACCGCGAGCGGGGGTTCGACCTCATCGGAATGACGACGGTGCCGGAGGCCCATCTCGCACGCGAGGCTGAACTGTGTTACGCTGCCGTCACCGGCATCACCGACTACGACGTGTGGCACGACGAAGAGGAGGTCTCACTGGAGACGGTACTGGGTCACGCTGCGGCCAACGAGGAATCGATGAGCGACCTCTTAGACGCCGTCGTCGAGTCGGTGGAGGGCGACTGTGACTGCGACTGTCGGTCGGCGCTGGACGGCGCTATCAACACGCCAGCCGAGGCTATCGGCCACGAAACCCGCGAGCAACTGAAACTGCTACTCGGCGATTATCGCTGACGGCCGTCCTCACGGACGTACGTCAGCGCCGTCACGACATCGGTGGGGTCGACCCGACCGCGAGTCTCTTCCAGCCGTTCTCTGAGGCGAGTAGGTGTCATGTGTGTTATTCTCTAACATATTGGGAAATATAAACCTACCGGCAAACGTTGCAGGGGTTTTTTCGAAAGGAGTTCGGTGGTCAGTCGTCGGCGGGAGCCGCCTCTTCGGCCGGAACTGCGGCGGGGTCCTGCACCCAGAGGTCGCCGAACAGTTCGTCCTGTTGGAGGCGAACCTGCCCACGGTGGGCGAGAAACAGCAAGCCGAGGAACGTGTTCACCCGGGAGCCGCCGGCCTCCCGAACCTCCGCGAACAGCACCTCCTCGCGACCCTGGTCGTAGTGGCCCTGTAGTTCGACGTACACGTCGTTGATGATGTCCTCCATGTGTTCGTCGTGGGCCGTCCCGGTTACGTCGTCGGCCGTCGGCTCCTCGTCCATCCGTAGGTCGTCGGCGCCGTGGTAGTCCAGCGTCTGGGTCCCACGCGAAAAGCCCGACGGCGACTCGGAAGTGTCGTAGGTGCGGGACTCCTTCCACCACGTCTCGCGCTCGTGCTCCCGGAGGTCACGCACCAACTCGTCGAGCGTCTGTGGCATCCCTCGAGCCCGCTTCCGCTCGATGCGGCGGTCCATCTCGGCTTCCAGTTGCTCGAAGGGGTCGATGGCGGGCCCACCCTCCGCCGGCGGCTGGGT
>JBMCDV010000280.1:0-2518 GCA_048618255.1 Natronomonas sp.
CGGCCGGGGCGGCGCTGGTGTTCGGTGACGATCAGAACCGGACGAACGAATCCGACAGTCCGCCAGCCGAGACCCTCCACGTGACGCTCGTGGCGACCGATGACGCTGCGAACACGCTCGAAACCGAAAACGTGACCGTCGACGGCGAACGCGCGACAGTTACCGCCATCCACCGGACGCCCGGCCCCCGGAGCTTCCTCCGTGTCGCCCTCGACGGCGTTCGAACGGAGCAGGGCTTTCGGTTCGCCGGTAACCCGGTGAGAATCAGCGAAGAGTACACCGTCACGACGGAGACGGCCCGAGTCGGGACCCGAGTCGTCGAGCGTGACGTTTCACCGTCGTTCGATACCGAGAGCAGGACCGTGAACGTGGCGGCGACGGTTCGGCGGCCGGTCGCAGAGGCGGTCACGACGGGCGACGAACAGACCGTCGGTGACACCACGGTTGCGACGGTCAGGAGTGCCGAGACGACTGCAATCAACGAAACCCACAGTGAACTGCAAGCCTCGGTCGAACTCGAAACCCGATTCGTCGACGACAGCCAACACTACGGCGGCAGTCCGGTCCGCCTCGGTCGAACGCTCTTCCTCGAAACGAACACCTATCAGTTCGAAGCCGAAATCGTCGGCGTGAATGAGTAGTGGGGTGCTCGGTTGGGTACGGTCGATTCGGCATCGTCTCGGAACAGCGGTCGCGGAATCACGACTCGTGAGCGCTGGCAAGCGCGCTGAAGCAACGCTGTCGCGGTGGACCAGCGACTCGCGCATCGTCCAGTGGTTCCTCGCGGAACCCGAACCGGAGGTCATCGTCATCGATTTGCGTGAGACGTACACCATCGGCCCGATTCTTCGAGCAGCCGAGTGGGCTATCGGACATGGGAATCGGTTCGCAGAACGGAGCGGTTTGACTGCGGCCGCAGGGAACACGGCTCAGTGGATTCGCTCACAACCGATTCACGTCGCCGGTATCGTGCTGTTCGGTGTCGCCATCGCCGGCGTGGTCACGGCGGCACTTTCTTCTGGAAACCTCGGCGGCTGGCTGGTGCTGTCGGGAATCGCTCTCCTCGCGCTCCGTGAACGCCGGTCGTGGGAAGACATCGGAGAAACTCGCGTGGGCCGAGCGCTGGCAGCCGCGTTTGCACCGCCGGAACCGCCCGACGACGACCGACAGCAACCCGACTCCGAGACCGATTGACTACTCCACGGTAACGCTTTTCGCCAGATTTCGGGGCTTGTCTATCGACCGCCCGAGCTTCGCGGCGGTGTGATACGCCACGAGCTGGAGCTGGACGTTCGTCAGAATCGCCGCCGTCCGTGGATGCGTTTCGGGAATTTCGAGGACGTGGTCGGCGTAGCGGACGACATCGCTTTGACCGTCGGTAATCGCCACGACGGGAGCGTCGCGGGCTTCGACTTCCTTGACGTTGCCGACGGTCTTCCGTGCGAGTTCGCCGTCGCCGACGACGGTGGCGAAGACGGGGGTCTTCGAAGTGACGAGCGCGAGGGGGCCGTGTTTCAACTCGCCGGCGGCGAACCCCTCGGCGTGTTCGTACGATATCTCCTTCATTTTCAGCGCGCCTTCGAGAGAGACCGGGTAGTTTAGCGACCGGCCGATGAAGAAGTACGCATCGCTGTCGAGGTAGGCCTCGGCGACGGCTTCGGCCTTCGAGCTGTCGAGGACCTCCTGTACGTTCCCCGGTACGTTCCGAAGCGCGGCGATGACGTCGCGGTCGGCCCCACCCTCCGTCGTCGCCTCGGCCAGGAGGTTCAACGCAGTCTGTTGGCCGGCGAAGGTCTTCGTCGCCGCGACGCCGATTTCCGGGCCGGAGCGGATGTAACAGACGTGGTCGCACTCTCTGGCCATCGTCGACCCGACGGTGTTCGTCAGCGCGAGCGTCTCGGCACCGCGACGGCGGGCCTCCCGGGTCGCAGCCAGCGTGTCGGCCGTCTCACCGCTCTGGGAGACGCCGACGACGACGGCGTCCTCGGCCGGCGGGGGCGAGGTGGCGTACTCGTGGGAGAGAAACGGCTGGGCGGGGACGCCCTTGGTTTGCAGCAGTTGGGCGCCGTAGATGGCGGCGTGATAGCTCGTCCCCGCGGCGACGAGGTGGACCCGTTCGAGGGACAACTCGCCCAGCTCCTCTAAGGTCACGGTGCCGCGGAGTTCGTCGACGCGGCCCTGGAGGCACTGCCGGAGGGCACGCGGCTGTTCGTGAATCTCCTTGAGCATGAAGTGGTCGTAGCCGCTCTTGCCGGTGTCCTCCGGGTCCCACGTCACCGTCTCGATGGATTTCTCGATGGTCCCGCCGTCGACATCGGAGACGCGCCAGCCGTCGGTGTCGAGTCGGGCGTACTCGCCGTCTTCGAGGTACACCACTTTGTCGGTGAACTCCCGGAATGCGGGCACGTCGCTGGCGAGATACGTCGCGTCCTCGGCGATACCGAGAACGAGCGGCGAGTCGTTGCGTGCGACGAACACCGAGTCGGTGCCGGCGACGACACAGGCGATGGCGTAACTC
>JBMCDV010000281.1:0-2513 GCA_048618255.1 Natronomonas sp.
GGCCAGTACCAACCGGAAGCCGCCTCGGCACTGCGAGAGACCGAAACGCCCGCCTACGTGGCGGTCGTCGGCAAGCCCCGCACCTACGAGACCGAGGAGGGCGACGTGAACGTCTCGCTGCGACCGGAGTCGATTACGATCGTCGACGCGGCGACGCGGAACCGCTGGGTCGCCGAGACGGCCGAGCGAACCCTCGACCGAATCGAGGCGTTCGGTGGGTCGGCGTCGGAGACGACGCCAGAAGGCGGCGAAGCCGCCGTATCGGACGAGTACGCCGCGATGGCCGAAACCCAGTACGCCCCCGACCTCGCGGTGTACCGCGACCAGGTCGTCAAGGCCCTGGAGGACCTCGAAGCCGACGCCGAGGTCGCGGCCGAAGCGTAGCTCTCTAACGGTTCTCCCGGTCCCAGTGTGGACTGCGGAGGTTTTTAACCGAACGCGCCGAAGCGATAGCCGTGAGCGAGCCGATTCCGACGGGGTGTGAGACGGTCGACGAGTTACTCGGCGGGGGCTTCGAGCGCGGAACGGCCACCCAGCTGTACGGCCCGCCGGCGGCGGGGAAGACCAATCTCGCGCTGTCGGCGGCCATCGAGGTGGCCGCCACCGGCGGGACCGCGCTGTACATCGACACCGAGGGGCTCTCCGTCGACCGCTTCGAGCAACTCGCCCGCGCGCGAGCCGACGGCGACATCGACGAGCTCGCCTCCCGCGTCATCATCACGGACGCACTGGATTTCGAACAGCAGGAGGAGGCGGTCCGTGACGCCGCCGACCTCGCCGAACGCGTCGACCTCGTCGTCCTGGACAGCGCCACCGGTTTCTATCGACTCGAACGCATCGACGACGAGGAGGGAAACGCGCTCCGTCGGGTCGCAAAACAGGTGACACACCTGCTGTCGCTGGCCCGTCGACACGACCTCGCGGTCGTCCTCACGAACCAGGTGTACTCCGACCCGGATTCGGACTCCTCGCGTGCGCGGCCGCTCGGAGGCCACACGCTCACCCACTGGTGTGGCGTCGTCGCACGCATCGAGCGGTTCCGAGCGGGGAACCGACGGATGACGCTGGAGAAACATCGGTCGAAAGCGGCCGGCGAGACGGCCCGGTTCCGAATCACGGAAGACGGTCTCGACGCGGTCGAAGAAGGCGCGTGAGGTCGATTACAGTTCGCCGAGTTTTCGGAGCAGTTGTCCTTCGTACTCCTCGTCGGCGCGGGTCCCCTTCAGCTCGAGGACGTTCCGTTCGAGTTTGTCGACGGCGACGTGGAATGCGGTTTCGGCACCGTACCCCTCTCCGGAACCGGCGACCTGACCACGGTTCGTCCGGAGTCGAATCTGGCACTGGACGAGCGGCGTCCCGCGGAGTCGCTCCTTGTGTTCGTGGAAGCGGACGTGGGCGTGGTGGACCTGCATGTCCTGGTACTTGTCGGCCACTTCGGTAATCGAGGTCCGGATGTTCTCGCGGCTAAGCGTATCGAGGAGTGCGACGTTCGTGACCTGTACGTCCATGGCCTCCTCCTCGGTGTAGGTGAGCGCTCGGAGAATGTCGGTCTTGGTGAGAATCCCGGCTACCATGCGGTCGTCGTCGGCGGGCGTGACGACGAGGCCGGCGTAGTCGTTTTCGAACATCTGTTCGACGGCGTCGCCGACGGTCGCACCGAGTGTCACCGTCTCGACGGGGCTGTTCATCAGGTCGTACACGGGCAGGTCGAGCATCCTGTCGGTCTCGCCGGAGCGGTCGCCCTTCTGTTGGCGCTCCATGGTTCGCACCGCGAAATCGGCGATGTCGTGGGTCGTCACCATTCCCGTGAGGTGGCCACTCTCGTTGACGACCGGCAGTCGGGAGACGCCGTGCTCGCGAAGGTGGTTGATGGCCTTGCCGACGTGGTCGTCTTCGGTGAGCGTAATGACTTCCTCGGTGTATATCTGCTCGACGGTGAGCACGTCGAGGTTGTCGAGAACGGCCTTGAGAATGGCGTCTTCGGTGACGATTCCCCACAGGTTCTCCCCTTCGAACACCGGGGCGACTTTCGTCCCGCCCTCGACGAGCATGCGGGCGACGTCTCGGACGCCGTCCCTGCGTCCGACTTTCGGTGCGTTCTGCATCATTACGCTCGCCTTCGCGTCGTCTTCGATGTGCGACTGGACGAGTTGTCGCTCCGTGATGACGCCCGCGTAGCTTTCGTCGTTGGTCACGATGACCCCTTTCGGGTTCTCGCGTTCGAAGATAGACCGAATTTTCCCGAGCCGCTCGTCGTCGTCCACCTGGATATACTCCCGGGTGGCGATATCTGCGATATTCATCTCTCTCAAAGCGACTTCTCCGCGCTGGTTATTCAAAGTACCTCCATCCGAATTTTATATATGGCCTCCCTGTGTCGGGTATGCGACCCGATATTACGGTGTTCGGCCGTTTCACCTACCTTCTCACCGAAGTCGTTTGGGGAGTCGTCGCCCTCGTCCTCCTGCGGCGGACCAACTCGGTTCGGAAGGCGCTTCGCGTCTGCTTGCTAC